>JBCBKN010000267.1:0-6630 GCA_038521775.1 Pseudomonadota bacterium
GCGCGCCTGCGCATGTTCAACCTGTCGGTGCTGGTGACGGATGCCTTCATCGAGGCGGTCAAGGCCGACGGGCCCTGGGATCTGGTGTTTGACGGTACAGTCGAGCGCAGTGTGAATGCCCGCGATCTGTGGGATCTGATCATGCGCGGCACCTATGCTTATGCAGAGCCGGGCGTGATCTTCATCGATCGCATAAATCAAATGAACAACCTCTCCTATGTCGAGGAAATTTCAGCAACTAACCCCTGTGGAGAGCAGCCGCTGCCACCCTATGGCGCCTGTCTTCTGGGCTCGATCAACCTGGCAAAGCTGGTCGAGGCGCCCTTCACCGAGGCGGCGCGGCTGAACGGAGACGCGCTGGACGGGCTGGTCGCCACCGCCGTGCGGATGATGGACAATGTCGTGGATGCCTCGCGCTTTCCGCTGCCCCAGCAGGCCGAGGAGGCGCGCGCCAAGCGGCGCATCGGGCTGGGGGTGACGGGGCTGGCCGATGCGCTGGCCATGACCCGTCTGCGCTATGGCTCGGAGGAGGCCGCGCGTCAGTGTTCGGACTGGTTGCAGCGCATCGCGCGCGCGGCCTATCGGGCTTCGGCGCATCTGGCGGCCGAAAAGGGGGCCTTCCCGCTTTATGAGCGCGAGAGCTTCCTGGCCTCGCCAAGCGTGCAGAGCCTGGGCGAGGACATCGCCGCGCTGATTTCCGCGCATGGCATCCGCAACGCATTGCTGACCTCGATCGCGCCCACGGGGACGATCAGCCTTTATGCCGGCAATGTCTCCTCGGGCATCGAGCCGATCTTTGCCAATGCCTATACCCGCAAGGTGACCCAGCCCGATGGCAGCCGCACCGAGGAAGAGGTGGTCGATTACGCGGTGCAGATGTACCGCGACCTACACGGGGTCGACGCCGAGCTTCCCCCCTATTTCGTGAATGCCCAGACCCTCGATCCGCTGGAGCATGTGCGCATGCAGGCGGCCGCCCAGCCCTGGGTCGATTCGAGCATCTCAAAGACCATCAACTGCCCGGCCGATATCGGGTTCGAGGCCTTCAAGGATGTCTATCTTGCCGCCTGGGATCAGGGCTGCAAGGGCTGCACGACCTACCGGCCCAATGCGGTGACCGGCAGCGTTCTGAGCGTGGAGAGCCCGGCGCCCAGCCCCGATGCGGCGGCGCCGGTGGCCGAACCTGCGCGGGGCGAGGTTGTGCGCATTGCCGAGCCTCTGGACCGGCCCGAGAAGCTGGAGGGGCAGACCTACAAGATCAAATGGCCCGACAGCCCGCACGCGATCTACATCACGCTCAACGACATTGTGAGCGCCGGCCGCAGGCGGCCCTTCGAGATTTTCATCAACTCCAAGAACATGGAGCATTACGCCTGGACCCTGGCGCTGACGCGGATGATCTCGGCGGTGTTCCGACGCGGCGGCGATGTGAGTTTCGTGGTCGAGGAGCTCAAGGCCGTCTTCGATCCGCGCGGCGGGGCCTGGATGGGTGGCCGCTACATCCCCTCGATCCTGGCGGCCATTGGCGGGGTGATCGAGCGGCATCTCGTCGAGATCGGCTTTATCGAAGGGGTCGGGCTGGGTCTGAAGACCGATCCCAAGGTCGAGATGGAGGCGGTCGCGGTCGGCGAACGGCCCGGACCGGCCTGCCCGAATTGCGGCCAGTATGCGATGCAGATGCGCGAGGGCTGCATGACCTGCGCGGCCTGCGGATTTTCCAAATGCTCCTAGGCCGCGAGATGTGGCCGGCCTCTTGATACATCGACAATGAGCGCTGCACGCGCCCAGCCGGCCATGCCAGGCGCGTGCCCTGAGGTGCGGCGCCTGGCGGCCGGGAAGGTGGGCGTTTACTGCGCCGGTTCGAAGATCAGCTCAAGCTGTTCGATCCCGGCCGAAATGCCCAGACCCTCGGTCGTGGTCAGGCTCACCGGCTGCAAGGTGATCGATTCGTCGAACCCGCCCACCAGCACCCGCGCGCCGACGCCGGCACCGACCGTGGCATCGGCCGACAGGCCGTAATAGTCGCCGGCCAGCACGCCGGGCTTGAAGGACAGGGTCGGGGCGAGCACCACCCAGCGGATCCGCTCCTGATCATTGTCCGAAAGGTCGAGGCCGAATTGCGAGATCTTTGCGGTGTAGACCTCGTCGGGGGCGCCCTCTTCGATGGGATCGAAGGTGCAGGTGAATGTCGAGCCCGAGACGATGATCAGGTTCGAGCTGTCGGTGAGCTGGCAGTCGAGAAGCCCGGTCTCGATCTTGCCATCATCTTCTGCCGCGGCCGGCAGAGCAGCAAACAAAAACGAACCTGCCGCGGCGAGCGCAGCAATACGGGTCAAGGTCATTGGTCTTCCTCCTGCCGCCTGTTTGCGGCGTTCACCGTCCGTCGGGACTGAGGGGTTCAAGGGCAGGCCCGGCCCGCCCCGCCACATTTCGGTTCGATGCCGCCTGGCTTCAAGGCGCATCTGGTGTGCACTGCACCAAACTCTGATCACAAAATGTCGTCAGACACGCGCGGGTGCTAAGGTGGCGATCCGGGCCCGGGGCTGGCGCGGGCCGCACTCCTCGCGTCGCCGCCCGAGCGCGTGTCGCTGCCCGAGAGCGTGTCGCGGCGGTCTTGCAGCCTCAGCCGACGCGAAGGCCCTGACGCCACAGGCCGCGCGTTGCCGGATAATCATGCGCCAGATCGACAAGTGCGAGATCGGCGCGCTGACCCGGGGCAATCTCGCCCCGATCGTCCAGCCCGGCGGCGCGCGCGGGCGCTGCGGTGACCGTGGCAATGCCGCGCGCAAGATCGCCGCTTTCCTGGCCGAGCTTCATTGCCCCCATCAACAGGCTGGAGGGGGCGTAATCCGACGAGAGGATGTCCAAAAGCCCCGCCTCCGCAAGCTCCTGCGCCGCAACATTGCCGGAATGCGACCCGCCGCGCAGCAGGTTGGGCGCGCCCATCATGACCGAAATGCCGGCATCCCGGCAGGCGCGCGCGGCCTCCAGCGTGGTGGGAAATTCGGCCAGGCCAACCCCGTACCGCGCCGAGGCGTCAACATGGGCTGCATCGGTGTCGTCATGGCTGGCCAGCACCGCGCCAAGCCGACGGGCATGGGCGACCGAACCGCTTTCATGGGCGGACCGGACGCGGTCTCCCAACGCCTTTTGCCGGGCAAAATGGGTTTCGATGTCGTCATCCGACAGGCTGTGCTTGCCCTTCAGATAGGTCTCAAGCGCGGAGACATCGCGGAACTGGCGCTGGCCGGGCGTGTGGTCCATCAGGCTGAGCAAGCCGATCCGATCCTCGGGCGTGAACTCCTCCAACTCATCGAGCAGGGTCTCCGAGCAGATCTCGGCCCGCAGATGGATGAAATGCGAGATGCGCAGGGCGCCAGCCGCGCGCAGGCGGATCAGCACCGTGGCAAGCTCACGCGCATAGCGGCCCATGCGCGACCGCCCGTCCGACACAATCGAGCCCACGCGCAGCGCGTCGAACACCGTGGTGATGCCGACCGAGGCAAGCTCGGCATCATGGGCAATGGCAGCGGCGGGCTTGGGCCAGTCGACGCCCGGTCGCGGCTGCAAATGCCGCTCCAGATTGTCAGTGTGCAGCTCAACGAGGCCGGGGATCAATGTAAGGCCGCCGCAATCGACCGACGCGCTGCGCGCCGGCGCCCCGGTTTCGACCGCGGCAATCAGTCCGTCGCGCAGGACGAGGCTCCCCGACACGACCTCGTTGCGCAACACCAGGGTGGCGTTGGTGAGCACCGTCTCGCCCGAGGCGGCTGTGGCGGCTGTGGCGGCACCGGCTTGCGCGCCGGCATTCGGCAAGGGGTGGGAGCGGGCGGTGTCCATGGCGGTCCTTGGATCTCTTGGCCGGGCGTTGCGGTTGCGCGACGCCCTCTCTGCGCGGTAACAGCTTCGTCGCACCGCGATGACATGGTTGCAGCCCGCCGGCAAGGGATGCCTTTGACGCGCGGGCCGGTTTGACGCGGTCAGGAGGCATGATGCGTGAGATGTCCCGCTATGCGGTGTATTGGACAGCCGAGGCGGGAAGCCAGCTCGCCCATGCCGGCGCCTGCTGGTTGGGCTGGGATGCGGCCGAGGCCCAGCCCCGCGCGCATCCGGATCTGGGCGTCGATCTTGCCGGGCTGACCGAACGGCCGCGCAAATACGGCTTTCATGGAACGATCAAGGCGCCGTTTCGTCTTGTTGAGACGCAAAGCGCCCCCACGCTGGTCGAGGCCTTTGCCCGGCGTGCGTCGCAGATGGCGCCCTTTGAGATGCCGCCTCTGGTGCCCCGCTGGCTCGGCCCCTTTATGGCCCTTGTTCCAGGCGCAGATGCACCGCCGCTGGCCGCATTTGCCGGCGACTGGGTGCAGTCGCTGGAGGCGTTTCGTGCGCCGCTGAGCCCCGATGACCTGGCGCGCCGGCGCAAATCCGGCCTGACCGAGGCACAGGATCGCCATCTGCTGCGCTGGGGCTATCCCTATGTTTTTGAAGAGTTTCGCTTTCATGTCACGCTGACCGGGCCGGTTGCCGATCCCTCTATGCGAGAGGTGGCGGAGAAGGCTGCGCAGGCCTGGTTCGGGCCGATGCTCGGTGCGCCTGTCCCGGTTCGCGAGGTTTGCCTGTTCGGCGAGGCCGCCGATGGGCGGTTCGAGGTTGTCGCGCGGGCGCGGCTCGGTGTCTGAACAAACCCGCGCCGGCTGCCACATTCTTTACCGAATCACGCCATCTTTTTGTCGATGGCGGGATCGGACTTCGCTCCCGCGTCGCGTGGGAGGTGTGTGTGCTGGGCTTTGACGAGACCTATCTGCTGTTGGGCTTTTTCGTGTTGGCGATTTTGCTGGTGTTGGTGCGCAGCCGGCGTGTCTCGGACACGCAGCGCCGAAGAAACGACCCGCACAGCTGGACGCATGACGGCGATGCGGGGGATGGCGGGTCGGACTAGGCCTCCCGCCGCGCGGCTGCGGCTCGCGGGCCGAACGCAACGCCGCCGCAACCGACAGGGCGTGCGTTCTGCGCATCGCGGCGCTTTGCATCGACCGCGTTGCGGGCCTATTGATACCGCATGGCAAAACCAGAACCGCCTGGCTCCACCGCCGATACGCGCAGCACGGGTGCCTGGGCCCCGCCCTCCAGCAAAGGCGAGGCTGAGCCGGTGCAATCTGCCCGGGCGGCACCGCTTTGGGCCAGCATCCGCGATGCGCTTGGCGCGGACCTCGCGGCAGGGCGCTATGGGGCGGGCGACCGGCTTCCCTCGGAAAACCTTCTTGCGCGGCGTTTTGGCGTCAATCGCCACACGGTGCGGCGCGCCCTGGCCGCGCTGAGCGAGGCGGGGGCGATCCATGTGCGGCGCGGTGCCGGCGCCACTGTGACCGGCGCGCCAATTTCTTACGCCATCGGCGCCCGAACCCGGTTCAGTGACAATCTGCGCGACAGCGGCCGGACGCCGCAGGAACGCGTTCTGCGCGCCGAAACGCTGCGCGCGGATCCCGAGCTTGCCGGGCTTCTGGCCCTTTCCCCAGGCGCGGCGGTGCATGTCGCCGAAACTGTCGGCCTGGCCGATGATGTGCCGGTCAGCCACGCCACGCGCTTTTACCCCGCCGAGCGCTTTCCGGGTCTGCTGGAGGCGCTGGCGGAGCTGGGCTCGGCCAGTGCCGCGCTGACCGCCTGCGGGCTGCCCGATTACCGTCGTGCCTGGACCCGGATGGCCGCCGAGGCCGCCACGGCCGAGATAGCCGCGCATCTTTGGCTGGAGCCGGGCGCACCGCTTTTGGCCACGCGCTCGCTCAATGTCGACGCGGCCGGTGGCGCGGTGGAGTATGGCCACACGCGCTTTGCCGGCGGGCGCGTTGAGCTGTCGGTCGAGGACCCCAGATCGCCGCCACAAGAGGCAGCCGCGCCGCAGCGCAAGCCATAAGCACGGCAATCGGCGAAAAACACCTCATGGCCGGCCGGCAGGCTTGCCAGCGATGCGGAATGCAATGCAGGGTTGATGCATCGACAGGGGAGCCTTGGCAGCGTGCCATTCTATGAACTTGCGGACCAAAGCGGCGAAACCCGGCCGCCCTATCGCCCTGTCCTGGACTGGATCGGCGAAACCGGCCCGGACCTTCTGCGCAAGCGCCGCGAGGAGGCCGAAGCGATCTTTCGGCGCATCGGCATCACATTCGCGGTTTATGGCGAGGGCGGCGACCCGGAGCGGCTGATCCCCTTCGATCTGATCCCGCGGGTCTTCGATGCCGCGGAATGGGCACGGCTGGACCGGGGCATCCGCCAGCGGGCCCAGGCGCTGAACGCCTTTCTCTACGATGTCTATCACCGCGGCGAGATCCTGCGCGCCGGCATCATCCCCGAGGCGCTGGTCTATCAAAACTCCGCCTTCCTGCCGCAGATGATCGGGTTCGACCCGCCCGGCCGGGTTTATTCGCACATCGTGGGCATCGACATCGTGCGCACCGGGGCGGACAGCTTTCAGGTGCTGGAGGACAATTGCCGCACCCCCTCGGGCGTGAGCTACATGCTGGAAAACCGCGAGATCATGATGCGGATGTTTCCCGACCTTTTCACCGGCGGCGCGGTGGAGCCGGTCGACAGCTACCCCGCCGCCCTGTTCAGCACGCTTGCCGAACTGGCGCC
>JBCBKN010000268.1:0-6621 GCA_038521775.1 Pseudomonadota bacterium
ATCGCCGTCGATATGGCGGCCCTGGGCATCAAACCGGCTCAGCCGCGCGGGGTCGAGCCGGCCAAAGCTGGTGCCGGTGGGCGAGACGAGAAGCCCGCCATCCTCGGTGCGCGCGGAGATGTTGCCGGTTGAGCCATGGGTCAGCCCGCGCTCGAAAAGCGATTGCGCCAGGCGGCAGATCTGTTCGCGCAGCTGGGTGTCCGGGGTCGGGGTCATTGGGGTCCTGTCAGGGCCGGGTTTGCCATGGGGCCGGGTTTGCCATGGAGGGGATCACGTAACGGGCTGGTCCGGTCATAGGCTTGGTTCGATCATGGGCCGAGCCGGGCGGCGGCCTTTTCAAAGAAGGTCTCGGCGCCGAAATTGCCGGATTTGAGCGCGAGGACGAGGTGTGGCCCGGCGCGGAGGGCGGGCACGCCGGGGTCGATCTCCGGCCCGATGGTGAGCTCGGTGAGGCCCAGCGCCTCGACCACCGCGCCCGAGGTCTCGCCGCCCGCGGTGATGATGCGCGTGATGCCAGCGGCGACCGCCTGCCGGGCGAGCGCGGCGAAAAAACCCTCGATGGCGCTGGCCGCGGTTTCGCGGCCGAACCGGGCCTGCACGGCCGCGACCGCCTCGGGCTCGGCCGAGCTGTAGACAAGCGGCAGCCCGCCTGCCGCCTGCGCCCAGGCAAGGGTTGCCTCCGGGCTGGCGCGGCCCTCGATGATGTCGGCGGCGGTGACCTTGCGGGTTGGATGTTGGGCCGCGTGGCGCCGGATCTGGGCGCGGGTGGCGGTCGAGCAGGAGCCCGAGAGCGCCAGCACCGGCCCGGGCTGGCCCTGCCAGGCGGGGCGGCCGGGGGTGCAGCCGAACTGTTCGGGCAGGCCCAGTGCGACGCCCGAGCCGCCGGTCACCAGGCGCAGATCCGCCGCGGCGCGGCCGATTTCCATCAGATCCTCATCGCGCAGGGCATCGACGACGATATGGCGCTTGCCCGCGGCATGTTCGGCATCGAGCGCCGCTTTGATCGCGTCCGCCCCGGCAAACACCGCCGGCGCCGCGACATGGCCCACCTTGTGCCGGGTTTGCGGTGCGAGCCAGCGGCGCAGATCGGCATCAGTCATCGGGGTGAGCGGGTGGTTCTCCATGCCCGATTCGCTCAAAAGCCGGTCCTGAACGAAAAGATGGCCCTGATAGACCGAGCGGCCGGTGCCCGGAAAGGCGGGGCAGACGATCACCCGGTCGGCCGCCAGCGCCTCGGCCAGGGCATCGGCAACCGGGCCGATATTGCCCTGGGGCGTGGAATCGAAGGTCGAGCAATACTTAAAGAAGAACTGCGTGCAGCCCTGGGCGCGCAGCCAGTCGAGCGCGGCGAGCGACTGGGCCACCGCCGCCTCTGGCGCGATCGAGCGGGATTTGAGTGCGACGACCCCGGCCTCGACCTCAACCCCGGCCGGCGCGGTCGGGATGCCGGAATATTGCACGACCCGCATGCCCTGCTTGGCCAGCGTGTTGGCCAGATCGCTGGAGCCGGTGAAATCATCGCCGATGCAGCCCAGTTTCACGGCGTTCCCTCCGGCAGGTCGAGACCTGCATCCTGTGCATAGAGCTTCGCAATGGCGGCATCATCCTCGCCGCCCAGCCCCATGGCAACCGCGCGCTGATACTGGGCGAGGGCGGCCTCGGTGATCGGGGCGTGAAACCCGGCCGCGCGGGCGGTCTCCAGCACGATGCCCAGATCCTTGGGCCAGATGTTCACCTGGCTGTGGGTCGTGTAATCGCCGGCCACGATATGGGGCGCGCGGTTTTCCAGCATCCAGGAGGTGCCGGCGCAGTGCGCGATGACCTTGAGGAAGAGCGCAGGCTCGATGCCCTGGGTCATGCCGAAGGTGAGCGCCTCGGCCATGCGTCGGGCCGGGCCGCGCCGCGGTTAACCACGTTTTCACGCGGCGGAGTGGCGCGATTTCGGCGCGCAATTTCTTAACATTTTTCGGGCATTGAGTCGGAGAGGCCGATGCGCGGGGTGCGTGTCGCTCTGTGTGGCTTTGGTGCATGGGAGTGTGTGATGGCAACGAATGTGCGGTACACTGGCCGTGGGTCGGTTGAGGATGCAATCGCGGTCTTTGCGGCCGAGCTGACCGATCTCGACATCACGCTGGAAGATGTGCGGCCGGTGGTTGACACGCCCTGCTCGGCCCCTCCGGCGGGGGTGACGATCTTTGACAGCGGGTGGTCCTTTGTCCCCTATACCGAGGAGGCGCCCGATGCCGTAAAGGCGTTGGAGGGGGCGGCCGAGCTGTCGGTCTTTCTCGACAGCGGGCTGGTCGCGCTCGACACGGCCGAGGCGCTCGCCGTTCTCGATGCCCGTGCCGCGACGCTGATGGCCACCACCCAGTTTCAGCAGGCCGAGTATGCCGACACGCCCGACCGGCTGAAATTCAAGGGCGGGGTGGCGATGATCGTGGACCGCGACGACCCCAAAGTGCTCGCCGGTCTGGGTGATGACATTCTCTGGGGCTCAGGCGGCACGAATGTGCTGTCCGGCGGCTGGGGCGATGATGTGATCCTGGGCGATGGCGGGTCGGACATTCTCTACAGCAATGCCGGGAATGATTTGCTGATCGGCGGCCAGGGCGGCGATGAGATCCATGCCAATGGCGGGCTGAACATCGTCGATGGCGGCGGCGGCGGCGACACGCTGGTCATGCAGGGCCGGGCGGAGGATTATGAGATCGACCTTTTCCGCTTCACCACCGATTTTGACGGCGACGGAACGGTCGTCGGCGGCGAAACGGTGGACATTGCCCGGGTCGCCCAGGCCGGCACCCGCAATGTGACCTGGGCGGTGGATGTGAAGTTCTTTGAGTTCCGCGGCGTGACGCGCGAGAAGGAGGTCGATGCGTTCGGCCTGGCCACCTGGCATATCGAGGATGCCGAGGATGTGGTCTCGCGCTTTGACGATCTGTTTGAGGCGGCGACCGATGCGGCCGGGCTGTCGCAGGATCTGCTGGCCATTGCCGGGCTCGACATTTCGGCCGATGAGCTTGTGCTGTGACGCCGTTTTTCCCTGACAGAGCCGGGCTTTCACCGGTGCTGCGCCAAAGAAACGCCGCGCCAGCGGCGGCCAGTGCCCGGCGGGCTTGACGCCCGGGCCCGCGCCCGCTACCCAGCGCCGTCGCTTCGCACGAGGCAGACGGCATGCGCGGCCTTCGAACCGGGGGGCCTGTCGCCGCACCGTTCCCAGGGACGGGCGGAGAGGAGCACGCCCTTCAGGTTTGAAAGGTGACAGAGAATGACAAAGCGGACCTCCGCCAAATACAAGATCGATCGCCGTATGGGCGAAAACATCTGGGGACGCCCGAAATCGCCGGTCAATCGCCGCGAATACGGCCCCGGGCAGCATGGCCAGCGGCGCAAATCCAAGATGTCGGATTTCGGGCTGCAGCTGCGCGCCAAGCAAAAGCTCAAAGGGTTTTACGGCGATCTGACCGAAAAGCAGTTCCGCCGCACCTTTGCGGAGGCCGAGCGTCGCCGCGGCGACACCTCCGAGCTCTTGATCGGGTTGCTGGAGCGCCGGCTGGACGCGGTGGTCTATCGCGCGAAATTCGTGCCGACCATTTTCGCGGCGCGCCAATTCGTCAATCACGGCCATGTGATGGTCAATGGCAAGCGGGTCAATGTGCCCTCCTACCGGGTGCGTGAGGGCGATGAGATCGCGGTCAAGCCCGCCTCCAAGCAGCTTGCCATCGTGCTGGAGGCGGTGGGTCTGCCGGAGCGCGACGTGCCCGACTATATCGAGGCCGATCACGACAAGATGACGGCGCGGTTCGTGCGCATGCCGGCCCTGTCGGATGTGCCCTATGCGGTGCAGATGGAGCCCAATCTGGTCGTCGAGTTCTACGCGCAGAACTGAGCGCGCAGTCGTCTTACCGCGCCCGTCTTGCGGCGCCCGGCTTACAGCGCCCGGCTTACCGCGGGCGTCTTGCGGCGACGTTAACGCTTTCTTTACCCCGGCGGCCGACCGGCATGGCATTAACCTCGATGCCGGTTGGTGCGCCCGCCGGGCTGGGACAGTATGGCGGGGCTGCGGACGGCCTGCGGCGCGTCTTGCCCCCACCCTATTGCGATCTGCGCGCCGTCCGCCGCACTTTTCCTTTCGCTCCCAATCGGCTAGCGTTGGACCATGCCGCATGATGTGCTGATCGGCGAGATCGAATCCTGGCTTCTCGACGAGACGCTCGGCTCTCCGGATATTGTCACGCTGTTCGACGCGCTTTGCGCGCGGCTGAACGGGGCGGGCCTGCCACTGGACCGGGCGGCGGTGAGCTGGCCGACGCTGCATCCGCTCTTCACCGCCGAGCAGATCTTCTGGCGGCGCGAAACCGGCGCCGAGCTGTTTCAGTATCTGCATGACAATGGGATGAGCGCGAGCTACCTCGCCTCGCCCTTCAACCTGGCCCACAAGCTTGGGCTGACACGGTTGCGGCGCCGGCTGATCGGGCCCGAAGCGCAGCTTGATTTCGACGTGCTGGTCGATCTGCACGGGCAGGGCTTTACCGATTACCTGCTGACCGCGACCAAGATGAGCATCGCGCGGGTGAAATCCTATGCCGGTGGCGAGGTCGGGCTGATGGCAAGCTGGGCCACCCGGCGCGAGAACGGGTTTTCGGATGCCGATATCGTGGCCCTGTCGCGCATCCAGAAGGTGTTTGCGGTGGCCTGCCATGCCTCGATCCAGATGCGGGTCTCCGAGGCCCTGGCCGGCACCTATCTAGGCCCGCATGCGGCCGCCCATGTGATGGCGGGCGACACCAAGCTGGGCGATGGCGAGCGCATCCGCGCCGTCGTCTGGTTTTCGGATCTGCGCTGCTCGACCTTCCTGTCGGGCATCATCCCGCCCGAGGCGTTTCTCGACTACCTCACCGAATATTATGCCTGCACCGCCGAGCCGGTGATCGCGGCGGGCGGCGACATCATCGATTTCATCGGCGATGCGGTTCTGGCGGTGTTTCCGGTCAAGGGCGATCTGGGCGGCCCGGATGCAGCGCGCAGCGCCGGCCGCGCCATGGCCCAGGCGATGGACCGGCTGGAGGCCTATCGTGCCCGCTCGGACGCGCCGGAGATGCAGTTTTCCATCGCCCTGGCCATGGGCGAGATCATGTTCGGCAATATCGGCGTGCCCTCGCGGCTGTCGTTTTCGGCCATTGGCGAGGTGGTCAACAAGGTCTCGCGCATCGATCAGATGACCAAGACGCTGGGCCGGGCGGTTCTGGCAACCGATGAGGTGGCCCAGTGCGATCCCGAGCGTTGGGCGGTTCTGGGCAGCTATCCGCTGGATGAGCTGAACCGCACCATCCGGTTGCACGCGCCCAAGGATCTGCGCGACCGGTTCGACAATGAGGCGCTGCGCGAGCGGTTGCGCCGCCAGATGCTGGCGCGCGCCGGGTAGACCCGGTTTCCCCGCCTGGTTTCCCGCACGGTCTCCCCTCGGGGGGGGGCGTGATCAGGGGGCGGGCCGCAGGTGGCCCGGCCCAGGCTCAGCGGTTGCGGATCCCCGCCACGCGTTCGGTCAGCCAGCCCGATTGGTAGCCAAGCTCATAGGCGCGCAGGAAATCCCGGTCGGCCGCGGCGGTCTGGCCGAGCCCGTCATGGATCTGGCCGCGCAGCATGTGCGCCTCGGCCCATTCCGGCGCGAGGCGGATCGCCTCGGACAGGTCCTTGACGGCAGCACCCGGGTCGCTGGCCATGCGCGCGCGGCCAAGCTCCATCCAGACCGCGGCATCGTCTGGGGCCGAAGCCGTCAGCCGGGTCAGCGCCCGCACGGCATCGGCGGTGCGCCCCAGCGCGGTGAGCGCAAGCGCCCGGTTGAAGCGGACATCGACATCCTGCGGCGCCCGGCGCAGCAGCGCGTCGAAATCGGCCAGCGCCGCCTCGGCCCGGCCCATGCGCAGCAAAAGCGCGCCACGCTCCATCAGCGCCAGCGGATCGCCCGGCTGCATGGCCAGCGCCCGCCTGTAATCGGCCAGCGCATCGTCAAGCTGGTTGAGCCGCGCACGGGCATAGCCGCGATTGGTGTAGATCAGATGGATGCGGGGGTCGCGCCGCTCGGCGCTGTTGAAGGCGGTGATCGCCTGGCTGTAGCTGCCCAGCGCGATCCATGCGGCGCCCTGATTGACCAGGGCGCGGGCCTGTTCGCGCACCGAGAGCCGGCCCGAGGCCAACAGGCGGTCGCAGGCGCGCACGGCCTCGCTGGGGGCTGCATCCGGATCGGCGCAGCGCGTGCTGTCGCTGGCCTGGGCAGCGCCGGTCCAGAGCGGCAGCGCGAGCAGGGTTGCGGCAAGCAAAGGCATGGCGCGCAAAGGCATGACACGCAGAGGCATGACACGCAGAGGCATGACACGCAGAGGCACGGCGCGCAGAGGCATGACACGCAGAGGCACGGCGCGCAGAGGCATGACACGCAGGGGCAGGGCGCGCAGAGGCACGGCGCACAGGGGCATGGCGCGCAGGCGCAGGGCATGCAGGGACATGGTGAGCCATCGCCGGGCAGTGAGGAGGCGGTCTTGCATGGCGGCACCATAGCCACTGGCCGGGGTTTGGCAATCCGCTGCCGGGCGAGCTTCGCGGGTGCGCCGACATGCCGTG
>JBCBKN010000269.1:0-6611 GCA_038521775.1 Pseudomonadota bacterium
CATCGGCCCCGGCGGCGGGCTGGTGCGCAGCTATCCGCATGTGCCGGGCATCGACTTTGCCGGCACGGTGGAGAGCTCCGACGACCCCCGCTATGCCCCGGGCGACAAGGTGGTGCTGACCGGCTGGCGCGTGGGTGAAAACCGCTGGGGCGGCTATGCCCAAAAGGCCCGGGTGAAGGCCGACATGCTGGTCCCGCTGCCCGACGGGCTGACCACGCGCCAGGCGATGGCGGTCGGCACCGCGGGCCTTACCTCGATGCTGGCGGTGATCGCGCTGGAAGATCACGGGCTGGTGCCGGGTGCGGGGCCGGTGCTGGTCACCGGTGCGGCCGGCGGGGTGGGCTCGGTGGCCGTGGCGATCCTCGCCAAGCTCGGCCATGAGGTTGCCGCCGTTACCGGCCGGCCCGAACAGGGCGCCTATCTCACCAGTCTCGGCGCGGCGACCATTGTGCCCCGCGGCGATCTCACCGAGGTGACACGCAAGCCGCTGGAGGGCGAGGCCTGGGCAGGCTGTGTCGATGCGGTGGGCGGCGCCATGCTTGGCCGCGTGCTCAAACAGATGAAATACGGCAGCTCGGTTGCGGCAATCGGCCTTGCCGGCGGGGCCGCGATCGAGGGCGCGCTCATCACCCCCTTCATCCTGCGCGGGGTCAACCTTCTGGGCATTGACAGCGTCATGCAGCCCTTTGAAAACCGCCAGCGCGCCTGGACCCGCATTGCCGCCGATCTGCCGATGGACAAGCTCGAAGCGATGGTTGTGCCGGCCACGCTCTCCGACCTGCCCAAGCTCGGCGCCGATATTCTCCAGGGCCAGGTCCGCGGCCGGGTGGTGGTTGACGTCGCCGAGTGATCGCGCCGACTGATCGCCCCGCCTTATCGCCCCGACTGATCATGCCGCCTGGCATGCTGCCGCGCGCGACGGCCATTGGCAGGCCAGGGCCCGGTTCGGCGCCCTCCTCACCGGGCGCCCCCACACCAGGCGCCCCCCTCACCGGGCGCCAGCGGGCGCCCCGTCCCCTTCTTCTTGGCACAAATACTCCCGCCGGAGGCGCCCCGCAGCATCCACGCGCGCCAACGCCTCCGGGGCAGCCCGCCCGATCAGTTGGGGATCGAGCCCTCCAGACCTTCGACATAGAAATTCATGCCCAGCAGATCGCCATCCGAGGCGGTCTCACCCGGCGCCAGCCAGGGCGTCCCGTCCTGCCTGTTGATCGGCCCTGTAAAGGCGTGCAGCCGGCCTGAGGCAATGGCCACGGCCGCGTCCATCGCCTCCTTGCGCACCGCAAAGGGGATCTTTTCTGAAAACCCGCCGATCTCGGTCATCGCGCTGTCAATGCCGCCCCAGGTGTCCATGCTCTCCCAGGTGCCATCCAGCACCGCCTGGGCACGCGCCACATAATAGGGCCCCCAATTGTCGATGATCGAGCTCAGCCGGGCGTTCGGCCCGAACTCCAGCATGTCCGAGGCCTGGCCAAAGGCCAAAATCCCCTGCTCCTCGGCAATCGTCATCGCCGCGGGGCTGTCAGTGTGCTGCATGATCACATCCGCGCCCTGCTCAATCAGCGCATTCGCCGCATCGGCCTCCTTGGCCGGATCGAACCAGGTCGACACCCAGACGATCTTGAACTCCACATCCGGGTTGACCGATTTGGCTGCAAGATAGGCCGCATTGATGCCGCGGATCACCTCGGGGATCGGGAAGGAGGCGATATAGCCGATGGTGTTGGTCTCGGTCATATGCCCGGCGATCAGCCCGATCACATGGCGCCCCTCGTAAAACCGCCCTGAATAGGTCGCCACATTGTCGGCGCGCTTATAGCCCGTGGCATGCTCGAACTTCACGTCCGGAAACTGCCGGGCGACCTTGATCACCTGATCCATATAGCCAAACGAGGTCGAGAAGATCAGATCGGTCCCCGCCCGCGCCATCTGGGTCAGCACCCGCTCGGCATCCGGCCCCTCGGGCACGCTTTCCACAAAGGTGGTCTCGACCTTCTCGCCCAAAGCGGCCTCGATCGCCAGCCGGCCCTTGTCATGCTCATAGGACCAGCCGTAATCACCCACCGGGCCCACATAGATAAAGCCCACCTTCAGCGTCTCCTGCTGGGCCATGGCCCCGCCAACCCCGGCACTCAGCGCAATCGCTGCGGCCGCCGTCACATTTTTCAGTCCCATTCCCGTCTCCTTCCATGTCGTTGCGATTGAGAATTTGAGCGTCAGCCCGAGGCCCGGAACACGCGGCCCAGGCTGGCCGGGGCGTTCAACGCGACCCGTGTGCGGTCGGCCGAGATCAGCACCAGCACCAGGATCGTGACCAGATAGGGCGTCATGGAGAGCCAGGCCGAGCCGATGTCGAGCCCGAGCGCCTGTAGATTGAGCTGCAGGATCGTCACCCCCCCGAAGAGCCAGGCGCCCAAGAGCACCCGCCAGGGCTTCCAAGAGGCGAAAACGACGATGGCAAGCGCAATCCAGCCCGCGCCGGCGGTCATCCCTTCGGTCCATTGCGGCACGCGAATGAGGCTCAGATAGGCCCCGCCCAGCCCCGCGCAGGCCCCGCCAAAGGCAATCGCGCCCAGCCGGATCGCCACCACCGGATAGCCCAGCGCATGGGCGGCATCATGGCTTTCGCCCACCGCGCGCAGGATCAGCCCCGCCCGGGTCCGGCTCAGAAACCACCAGCTGCCCGCCACCAGGGCCAGAGCCAGGTAAAGCATCGCATCATGGCCGAAAAGAAGCGGCCCCAGCACCGGCAGATCGCTCAGCCCGGGCAGATCGAGCTGCGGTGTCGAGGGCGGCTTGATGCCTGAGTAGGGCTGGCCGATCAGCGCGGCCAGGCCGAGGCCGAACAGCGTCAGCGCAAGGCCCGTGGCGACCTGGTTTGACAGAAGCATCTGGGTGAGAAGGCCGAAAATCAGCGAAAGGGCGGCCCCGGCAAAGGCCGCTGCCAGAAACCCCAGCGCGGGGCTCCCGCTTTCCACCGCAACGGCAAACCCCGCAATCGCGCCCAGGATCATCATGCCCTCAACGCCCAGATTGAGCACCCCGGCCTTCTCGGCCACCAGCTCACCGGTCGCGGCCAGGATCAGCGGGGTGGCCGCGACCAGCAGGCTTGCAATCAGCGCAACCGGGTCGAGGGCGGAGAGATCCATCAGGCAACCTTCCGCGCGGGCGCGCGGACCAGCCGGTAGCTCACGAAGATATTGAGCGCCAGAAGCGAGAAGAGCAGCATGCCGCGAAAGACCTCATTGGCCGCCGCGGGAACACCCAGGCCGAACTGCGCGCCCTCGCCGCCCACATAGGTCACGGCCATCACCCCGCCGGCCAGCAGCACGCCGAGCGGGTCGAGCCGGCCGAGATAGGCCACGATGATGGCGGTAAACCCATAGCCGACCGGCAGGGCCGGGGCGAGCTGGCCGGCCGGCCCCGCCACCTCGAACATGCCCGCAAGGCCCGCCAGCGCCCCCGAGGCGCACAGGCTGATCACCACGATCCGGTTCGGGCGCACCCCGGCAAACCCCGCCGCGCGCGGCGCCTCGCCCATCAGCCGAATGGCAAATCCCAAGACATGCCAGCGCATCAGCGCCCAAAAGACCGCGACCAGCATCAGGGTCACCAGAACGCCGGCATGCACCCGGGTGAACTCGATGATCACCGGCAGCACGGCACTGTCGTGAAAAAGCCGCGAGAGCGGGAAGTTGAAGCCCTGCGGGTCGCGCAAGGGGCCCGAGACCATGGCGATGAGAAACTGCTCGGCCACATAGACCAGCATCAGGCTGACCAGGATCTCATTGGCATTGAAGCGGATCTTGAGGAGGGCAGGGATCAGCGCCCAGCCAGCCCCGGCGAGCAACCCGGCCAGCGCCATCAGCGGCAGGAGCCAGATCCCCGGCACATCGAAAAAGGCAAGCGCCACCGCGCTGGCGGCCGTGGCCCCCATAATGAACTGACCCTCAGCGCCGATGTTCCAGACCCCGGCGCGAAACCCAAGCGACAGCCCCAGGGCGATCAACACCAGGGGGGCGCCCTTGACCAGCAGTTCTGAGCGCGAATAGGGGTCGAGCAGCGGGTCGAGAAAGATGATGCGCAGCGCGGCGAGCGGATCCTTGCCCAGGGCGGCAAAAAGTGCGGCACCTAGAACCAGTGTGAGGGCCACGGCAAGAACCGGGGTGGCGAGCTGCATCGCGCGGCTCGGCTCGGGACGCGCTTCAAGCCGCCACATCGGCGCCTCCCATCATCAGACCGATCTGATCGATGGTCAGCCCCGCGGTCGGCCGCGGCGCGGTCAGGCGCCCGGCGACCATGGCCGCAAAGCGGTGGCTGATCTCCATGAGCTCATCGAGATCCTGGCTGATCGCGATCACCCCGGTGCCCTGCGCGGCAAGCTCGACCAGAGCGGTGCGGATGGCCGTGGCCGCGGCGGCATCGACCCCCCAGCTGGGCTGATTGACCACCAAGAGGTCGGGGCGCTGCAGCACCTCGCGCCCGATGACGAATTTCTGCAGATTGCCGCCGGAGAGCGCGCGCGCCGCATGGCTCACACCCGGGGTGCGCACATCGAAGGCCCTGACGACGCGCGCCGCAAAATCGGCCGCAGCGCCCCAGCGGATGAAGCCGGCCGGCGCCAGCGCCTCGCGCGTTATGGCCGACAGGGCGGCGTTCTCGGTCAGGCTCATTTCCGGGGCGGCGGCATGGCCCAAACGCTCTTCGGGTGCCGCACAGATCCCCAGGGCGCGGCGGGCATTCGGGCCGAGCGCCCCCACCGGTCGACCGCGCAGCCGCACGGCGTCGGCCCGGGTTCGACGCTCGCCCGACAGGGCGGCCAGAAGCTCCTCCTGACCATTGCCGGCCACACCCCCGATGCCCAGGATCTCTCCCGCCGCCAGCGAGAACCCGATCTCGCGCAGGGCGGTGCCGAAAGCGCCCGATGCGGGAAGGGACAGGCCCGCGACCTCCAGCAGAGTGTCGCTTTGCATCTTTTGCGCCCGCGCTGGGGCCGCCAGCACCGCACCGATCATCAGTTCGGCCAGGCTGCGCGCGGTTTCCTTGCGCGGATCGCAGACCGCCACCACCTTGCCGGCTCGCAGGATCGTGGCACGGTCGCAAAGCGCCCGGATCTCATCGAGCTTGTGGGAGATGTAGAGGATCGCCACCCCATCGGCGGCCAGTTTGCGCAGCGTGGCAAAGAGCAGATCGACCTCGCCCGGGGTGAGGACGGAGGTCGGCTCGTCCATGATCAAAAGCCGCGGCGATTGCAGGAGGCAGCGGATGATCTCCACCCGCTGACGCTCGCCCGCCGAGAGCGTGCCGACCAGCCGGTCGGGGTTGAGCGGCAGCCCATAGGTTTCCGACACCTGCCGGATGCGGTCGCTCAGCGCCGTGCCCGTCCGCCCCTGCGGCATGCCAAGGGCGATGTTTTCCGCCACGCTCAGAGCTTCGAAAAGCGAGAAATGCTGGAAGACCATCGCGATGCCCGCCGCCCGTGCGGCCGCAGGCCCGCTGGGGGCATAGGCCGCGCCCTCCAGCTGCATGGCACCGGCATCCGGGCGCACCAGCCCGTAGATGGTCTTGACCAGGGTCGATTTGCCCGCGCCGTTCTCGCCCAAAAGCGCATGGATCTCGCCCGGCGCGATGGTCAGATCGACCGCATCATTGGCCACGACCCCGGGATAGCGCTTGGTCAGGCCGGAAAGCGACAGAAAGCTCATGCCGTGCCCCGTGCGGTTTGGAGCGCGCCTTGGGGGAGCTGCAAGAGCTCGGCCGCAACGCCGATGGCGATGGCCGCCGGTGTCTTGCCCAGACGCTTGTCGCCAATGGGGCAGGTCAGCCGGGCGATGGTGGCCTCGCTGTGCCCCAACCCGCGAAGGCGCGCCCGGAAGCGTGCAGCTTTGCTGGCCGATCCGATCAGCCCGGCAAAGCCGAAGGGCCGGCCGAGGATCCGGTGGCAGATCTCCAGATCCAGCGCATGGGAATAGGTGAGCACCAGATGCGCGGCATCCGGGCCGGCCAGGCGCACCGCATCGGCGGGATGCGCGGCCACCACCCGCTCGGCATGCTCGGGGATGTGTTCGGGAAACCGCGCGGCGGCGTCGTCGATCCAGAGGATGCGCCAGTCGAGCCCGGCCAGGGCATGGACGATGGCGCGCCCGACATGCCCCGCGCCATAGAGGTGAAGGTCGCGCGGCGCAGGCGTCCAGGGCTCAGCGAACCAGCCGGCCCCGCATGCCTGCGCGGCAATGCCCGCGCGCCCGGGGCCCGGTCTGCCGCCCGACGTGTGGCTTAACGCTGTCGCCGCATCTGGCCCCGCATCGGGCCCCGCATCTGGCCCCGCGTCGTGCCCCATGTCGGGAACCCCATCGGGCGCAGCGCCGCTTGCCAGGGGACGGAGAAATCGGGTGTCGCCGGCCTCGCGCATGCCCTTCAGGATGGCAAGCTCAGCTGCGCCGAACCGCTCGATCAAAAGCCGCACCGCCCCGCCGCAGCACTGGCCCAGGCCCGGACCCAGCGGCAGGCGCCGCTCGGCCCGTGCCCAGAGCGATCCGGCCAGCAGATCGCGCGCCCGCGCCGCCGCCTCCCATTCCAGCGCGCCGCCGCCGATCGTGCCCGACTGCCCG
>JBCBKN010000270.1:0-6610 GCA_038521775.1 Pseudomonadota bacterium
CGCGAAATCTCCTCCCTCAGCCGATGCTCGATCTCCGTATCGGCGTCCGAGACAAACTGTCCCGCGGATTTTTGATCGACGCTCAGCTCGGCGCGCCGGGCGCTCAACTCCTTGGCCCGGGCGGCGGCTCGGACGAGCATCTCTTCCAGGGCAAGCAGAGTGGTGGAATCGGTCATCGGGGCAGCCCTTCAACGCGGTCACTCCGGTGATACAGGGCTTGGCACCGGCAGATCGAGGGGGCATTGCACCGGAATTCGATCATCCGGCGATATCCCGCCATCGCCGGCCCGGCGTCGGTGTGCTCGGCGTCGGTGTGCTCGGCGTCGGTCTGCTCGGGTGCGGGGCCGGTTCGCATGCTGCCCGCACCTGGTGTAGGATCACCCCAAAGAAGGGCCAAAGCCGCACCCAGCCTGATGGAGCCCTTTGGGATGACCTCGGTCTATATCGCGCCCGAGATTGCCGAGATGATGGCGCTGCACCCCTATCTGCGCGACCCGGCTTTTCTCACCATGCCGGTGCGCGAGCAGGTCATGCAGCAGGCCGCGACGCTCTGGGCGGCCCATCGCGCCGGTGACCGGCGCGTTCGGGTGCAGATTATGAGCTGGTGGCCCGCGGCGGCAGGGCAGGCGCTGGATGCGGTCATGGCAGCCCCCTTTGGCGAGGCAGATGCCCGGGCCACGCTCTCGCGCGAGTATGGCTATCCGGGCTGGGCGGCCGTCGAGGCGCTTGGCGACGCCGCGCCGGACCGGCGTTTCGAGCAGACCGTCGAGACCATGCTGGAGGGGGCGCTGGCAGAGCTTGCCGCGCGGCTTGCCGAGGCGCCGGATCTGGCCTGGCAGCGCTCGGAATTCGGCCATCGCGCGACGCTGCTGCATTATCTGGGTGCCAATGGCGTTGAGACCCACCGGCAGCGGGTTCCGCTCAACGCGGTGGAGATTGCCCGGACGCTCATCGCCGCCGGGGCCAGCAAAACCGCCGAAGCGGGCATGTATGGCGGCGGGCAGACGCCGCTGTCGCTGGCCCGCACCAGCGCCCACCCGCACAAGGCAGGCCTGGCGAAGGACCTCACCCGCATCCTGTCCGTCGATTGAGCGGCGATGTTCGCGGAAAGGCTGACCCACCGGCCCGCGCAGTGCCGGGCGGACCGCCCGCCGCCGGCCTGCGGCGGCAGCGGTCTTGAGCCGCGCGAACCGGCAGGATATGTCGCCCCTAGACCGCACAGCGCGCAGGCAGGAACCACGCGATGCCCCACCATCTCGACACGCGCGACGCTGGGTTTGAGGCGTCCTTTGCCCGGCTTCTGGCCGCGCGCGACGGCCAGCATGCCGATGTCGAGGCGGCGGTGGCGTCGATCCTTGCCGATGTTGCGGCGCGGGGCGATGCCGCGGTGCTCGAGGCCACGGCGCGGTTCGACCGGTTGGACCTGCGCGCGCCTGAAATGCGCGTCGGCGCCGAGGAGATGGAGGCGGCCTGCGCCGCGATTCCGCCGGCCGAGCGCGCCGCGCTGTCCCTCGCTGCGGAACGGATCGAGGCCTATCACAAGCGCCAGCGCCCCGAGGATGCCACCTGGCGCGACCCGGCCGGCGTCACGCTGGGCTGGCGGTGGCGGCCGCTTGATGCGGTCGGGCTCTATGTGCCGGGCGGGCTTGCCTCCTACCCCTCCTCGGTGCTGATGAACGCAATCCCCGCCCGGGTGGCCGGCGTCGGGCGCGTGGCAATCTGTGCGCCGTCCCCGGACGGACGGCTCAACCCGCTGGTCCTGCTGGCCGCGCGGCTGAGCGGGGTGGAGGAGGTCTACCGCATCGGGGGCGCCCAGGCCATCGGCGCGCTTGCCCATGGCACCCAGACCATTCCCGCCGTCGACAAGATCACCGGCCCGGGCAATGCCTATGTGGCAGAGGCAAAGCGCCAGGTCTTCGGGCGCGTCGGCATCGACATGATCGCGGGGCCTTCGGAGGTGCTGATCATCTCGGATGGCAGCACCGATCCCGACTGGCTGGCGCTCGACCTTCTGGCCCAGGCCGAGCATGACGCAACCGCCCAGTCGATCCTGCTCACCCCGGACCCGGCCCATGCCCAGGCGGTGGCGGAGCGGGTGGCAGCACGGCTCGGCAGCCTGGCGCGCCGCGAGATTGCCGGGGCAAGCTGGGCCGCCCATGGCGGGGTGATCGTCACCCGCGATCTTGCCGAGGCCGCAGCGCTTGCCGACCGGATCGCCGCTGAGCATCTGCAGCTTTGCGTGGCCGATCCCGAGGCGCTGGCAGCACAGATCACCCATGCCGGCGCCATCTTTCTGGGGGGGCTCACGCCCGAAGCGATGGGCGATTATGTCGCCGGTCCCAACCATGTGCTGCCGACGACGCGGTCGGCACGGTTCTCCTCGGGCCTGTCGGTGCTCGATTTCATGAAGCGCACGACCCTCTCGGCCATGACCCCGGAGGCGATGCAACGCCTGGGCCCGGCGGCCGAGGCGCTGGCCCGGGCCGAGGGGCTGGAGGCGCATGCCCTGTCGGTGCGTGCCCGTCTGGGCGCGGCTGTGGGGGAGGCAGGATCCGCCGAACCTGAGCCGAACGGCGCCGAAGAGGGGGCACGCGGATGAGCCGGCTTGCCACGGTCGAGATCGATGAGACGGGGCTGCCGGTGCCGCCGCCGGAGCTCGAGCAGGAGCGGCGCGTGGCCCTCTTCGACCTCACCGAAGCCAACAGCTTTGCACTGCCGCCCCCGGCGCCGGAGGGGCCTTACGGGTTGCGCCTGTCGCAGCGCGGCGGGTCGCTGAGCTTTGAGCTCGCCTGTCCCGAGGGGCAGCCGGCGGCCGCGTTTGCCCTCGCACTTGGGTCGTTCCGGCAGATCCTGAAGGATTACTTCCAGATCTGCGAGAGCTACCGCGACGCGGTGCGGCACCTCCCGCCGGCCGAGATCGAGACCATCGATGCGGCGCGCAAGGCGATCCATGATGCGGGCTCGGAGCTCCTTCAGGCGCGGCTGGAGGGCAAGGCGCAGATCGACCTGCCCACGGCGCGGCGGCTTTTCACGCTGATCTGCGCGCTGCATCCGGGAGGGGTGTGAGGATGGACCCGCCGCGCCCGGCGACCGACCGGCCCGGCTCGGTGCTGTTTTGCTGCGACCACAACGCACTGCGCTCGCCCATGGCCGAAGGCATTGCCAAAATGATCTGCGGTCCCGGCACCTACATCCAATCGGCCGGCGTCGTGCATGATGTCGAGATCGACGCGGTCGCCGTCGCGGTTTGCGCCGAGATCGGGGTGATGCTCACCCGCCACCAGGTCCGAAGCTTCGAGGAGATGGCCGCCCGCGGCGAAACGCTGGAAGGCTTCGATCTGATCGTGGCGCTGTCGGCCGAGGCTGCGCGCCATGCCCGGCTGCTTGCCGATGCGGTTGAGGAATGGGAGATCCCGCCGCCGGTCTATCCCGACGGGCCGGGCGATGCCGTGCTGGCGGCCTATCGGGTCACGCGTGACCGGCTGCGCGACCGCATCGGGGCGCGGTTCGGCGCGGGCTTGCCGCAGGGTCAGGGGTAACGCAGCCCCTCGATCGCCGTCTCGGCCCAGGCATTGAGCGCATCGAGACCTGCGCGCTGGGCCGCGCCGCGATAGGCCTCGGCCGCATCGATCAGCGCCAGCGACAGCGTCTCGGGCAGCTCCATGTCATAGGCCCAGTTCAGCGGCAGATCCGGATTGAGCGCCAGCGCGACGCCAAGCGCCAGGGCCAGCGCGATCCCCACCCGGGCCACCGGCACCCCGCGCCCGGGCGGGTCTTGAGGGTCGAGCGATGCCATCTGCGTCCTCCCGCTCAGAACTGGAAATAAATGAAGGGCGTGACCTCGCTGGGCGCAATCGCCGCGATGACCGCCAGCACCAGGCCCGAAACCAGCCCGATCAGCGGCCAGGGCAGCGCATCGAGCCCGCGCGCCATCGCCGCGGGAAGCCAGGGCGGCGTGAAATGCAGCCCGATGCCCAGCGCGATCAGCACCATGATAAAGGGCGTGGCGGCCTCGATGGGCTGATCCCAGCGCGCAAACCCGCCCAGATATTCCCACAAAAGCGGCAGGCTCTCGATCCGGAAGATCACGAAGGTCAGCACAACCAGGTGAAAGGTGATCAGCAGCGCGGGCAGCCGGCCCAGCCGCACCACCCGCCCCAGCGCCCGCTCTGCCACCAGAAACGCCCCGTGCAGCGCACCCCACAGAACAAAGGTCCAGGCCGCGCCATGCCAGAGCCCGCCCAGCAGCATGGTCAGGAAGAGGTTGCGCCGCGTGCGCCAGGCCGCGCCCTTGCTGCCCCCCATCGGGATGTAAAGATAGTCGCGCAGCCAGGTCGACAGCGAGATGTGCCAGCGCCGCCAGAACTCGCGCATCGAGGCCGCACGGAAGGGCTGGTTGAAGTTGATCGGAATGTTGAAGCCCAAAAGTGCCGCCAGCCCGATGGCCATGTCCGAATAGCCCGAAAAATCGCAATAGATCTGAACCGAATAGCCATAGGCAGCGAGAAGCAGATCGCCCGCGCCATAAGCGCCCGGGTCGAAAAACACGTCATCGACCAGATCCGAGGCAATGTAATTGGCCAGCACGATCTTCTTGAAAAGCCCCGACAGGATCATCACCGCGGCAAAGCCCGCCGCCAGATGGCGGGTCCCCGCCTCGGGCCGCCCATGGGCGCGGATCTGGGGCAACAGGCTGGCCGCCCGCATGATCGGCCCCGCCACAAGCTGGGGAAAAAGGCTGATGAAGAGCAAAACCTCGACCACCGGGCGCGAAGGCGCCACGTCGCCGCGATTGACATCGACCAGATAGGAGATGCCCTGAAAGGTGAAGAACGAGATCCCCACCGGCAGGATCAGCGCGGCAAAGGGCAGCTCTCCGGCAAAGCCCAGATCGAGCAGCAGCGCATTGAACGAGGCCACGAAGAAATCGAAGTATTTGAAGCTGCCCAGCACGGCGAGATTGGCCGCCACCGCCGCGATCAGGGTGAGCCGCCGGGCCCGGCCCGCCAGCGCACCGATCCGAAGCGCGGCCGCCCAATTGACCAGCGCACTGCCCGCCAAAAGGAACATGAACCGCCAGTCCCACGCGCCGTAAAAGACAAAGGAGGCCGCGACCAGCGCCCATTGATGCAGCGCCGGGCGGCCACGCAGGCCCCAGGCAATGGCAAAGACGGCCAGAAAGAAGGCGGCGAAAAGCGAGGTGTGAAAGAGCATCCCCGCGCCGCCGCGCCCTAGCAGTTGCGCGCAAGGTCACCCGGGTCGCTGACCCCGGGAAAGCGTGCAAGGACCAGGCAGCTGACCAGCGCCTCGCCCGCACCGGTGAAATGGATGCCATCGCCGTCGCGCATCACACGGGTGCGGCCCTTGGCATCGGGCAGCGCGGCGCTGTAGCGGCCGGTGGCATCCTGCGTCGCCTCCCAGATCGACAGGTAGGGCACATTGCGCGCAGCCATTCGCGCCACATAGATCGCGTTCAGCCGGTCCATCTTGCGCGAATACCGCGCGCTGCGCGCAATCGGCATGCCCACCCAGATGATCTGTGCGCCATGCGCCTGAAGCTGGTCGATGATCCGGTCGATCCGGGCGCTATAGGCCTGGGCCCAGGCCTCGTCGGTGAAGTCGAGGATCTGGTCGTCGAGCACCATGCGCTGGGCATCATTGGCGCCGAAGGCGACCACCGCGATGTCGATCTTCTCGCCCTCCAGATACCCCGCAAGCTTGTCGTCCCAGTTCAGAAAATCGGGGCGCGTCAGGCCCGAGGAGGGGTGCGACCAGCATTTGATCCGGTAGCCGTCATTGCCCTTCAGATGCCGTCGCAGCCCGCGGCAATAGCCCTTGGCCATGCTGTCGCCAATGATGGCCACGGTCTGGGGGGCCTCGGCTATGGCCGGCCGCGGCGCGATCTGGGCCAGGCCAAGCGCCAGCAGCAAAAGCGCGAGGCCCCGCCACAGGAGGCAGGCAGGACGGCAGTGCGAGCTGAACACCAGCATGGGCATCACCCGGAAATCAAAAAAGGACTGGACCGGCGGGATATCGCTTCGCTGGCGGCGAGACCACCGAAATCCGCGGGCCGGGGTTCATTTTTCTGGCAGAACCGCGCCAGGGGCGAGGATTTCTGTCCCCGCGTCGCAAGGGTCACGGCGCGGGCAGGAGCGCCAGAACCAGCGCGCCATGGCGGTCGTAAAGGGTCAGTCGCCCGGTATCCGGGTTCCACGCAAACCTGGCCGTGGCGGCGATGGCATCGAGGATCGCCCGCTCCTGCGCCGCCAGATCCCGGTCGAGGCAGGCGCGTTCGGTTGCACGCATCGGGCCGGTGAAGACCAGCCGGCCGGACAGCTGCGGCCCAGTTTCGGACGGCCCAGTTTCGGACGGCCCGGTTTCGGACGGCCCGGTATCGGACGGCCCGGTTTCGGCGGGTGCGGTTTCGGACGGCCCGGTTTCGGACGGCCCGGTATCGGTCCGCGTGGTTTGGTCGGGCACAGTTGCGGCGGGTGCGGTTTCCGCCCGGGTGCGAAAGCTGTTGCAGCCGGTGCTGCCAGTGACATCGCCATCGGGTCCGAAGACGAGCCGCGCCTCAGCCGTGGTCGGGCCCAGCCGGGTCGCCACGATC
>JBCBKN010000271.1:0-6569 GCA_038521775.1 Pseudomonadota bacterium
ATCGCGCCGCCCGCCGCGGTGACGTCGCATTGCTCGGAGAGATAGGTCAGCGTCAGGGTAAAGGCCGCGGCCATGAACATGCCCTGCAGGATACGCAGGGCCAGAAACGCCCAGACGCTGTCGACCAGGCCCAGAAAGACTGTCGGGATCGACAGCAGCGTCAGGCAGATCCAGATGCCGCGCTTGCGGTCGATGCGGTCGGCATACCAGCCCACCAGCAGCCCCGCCACCGCCATGCCCAGGGTCGAGGCGTTCACCGCCAGCCCCATTGTCGCGGGCGCCACCGCATAGGCCTCGACAAGCTGGGGCAGCAGGGCCTGGCTTCCGAAGAGGTCGATGAGGGTGAGAAAACTCACCACCCCGACAATCGTGCCGCGGCGCGCGATGTCGCGGGGCCGCTCGCCCCGCAACGCTCCTTGAACCATGTACCACATCGCCGCGCCCTCCCGCTCAGGCCCGGCTGCGGGTGGTGCGCGCGGCAGGAAGCGCCGCCTTGCCCTGGAACATCTGCCGGATGTCGACCGTCGAGCGCTGTCCCAGATCGTCGAAATGCGCCTCGAGCCATTTTCCGGCGGCATCGCGCCCGATCTCGAAAAGATGGGTCAGAAAGGACCATTCGGCATTGAGCTTTGAGGTCGCGTCAAGGTCGCGCATGCGTTTGCGCGACTGAATGATGTGCATGTTCATGCATTTGTATTCGCTGCGATCGAGCTTGCCCGCATCGAGCAGGCGGCTGACGAAGTCGATGGCGCGCAGCTCGTGCAGCAGGGCCGAGTTGAAGGTGATCTCGTTGACCCGGTTCTGGATGTCGACCGCGCGCACCGGCGCGCCCTTGCGAAAGACCGGGTTGATCTGAACGATCACGATGTCGTCGGAGGGCGAGCCATGATAGAAGGGAAAGAGCGGCGGGTTGCCCATGAAGCCGCCATCCCAATAGGGCTCGCCCTCGATCTCCACGGCCTGGAAGAGCTGCGGCAGGCAGGCCGAGGCCATCACGGTCTCCAACCCGATCTCGTCACGCTCAAAGACCCGTACGCGCCCGGTTTCGACATTCGTCGCCGCAAGGAACACGGCCATGTCGGTGCAGGCGCGGACCTTGCGAAAATCCACCAGCTTGCCGACCAGGTCCCGCAACGGGTTCACTGAAAACGGGTTGAGCTGATAGGGCGAAAAGACCCGGGTGAGCATGTCGAACCACAGATAGCTCAGCGAGCCCGAAAGCGACCAATCGCCCGTCACCTTGGCCGAGGTCGACCGGCGGATCGGGCTGGTCTTGCCGGCATCCGAAACCGCGCGCCAAAACTCATGCAGCCGGCTGCGCGCGCCCTCGGCCCCATCCTCATACATGCCTTGCGCTGCGACCACGGCATTCATGGCGCCGGCCGAGGTGCCCGAGATCGCCTCGATCCAGATCCGGTCATCTTCAAAGAGCTTGTCGAGCACGCCCCAGGTGAAGGCCCCATGCGCACCGCCGCCCTGAAGCGCCAGATTGACGCCCTTGTGCCGCTTGCTGCGGCGCGTCGCGATGCGCGGCTGGGGTGTGTCCGGGGATTCTTTGTTCATCGGTCGCTCCCGGCAGCGCTGGCGCGGGGCAGAGCCCCCGGCAAGCCCGTCCTCGGTGTGATCCGGTTCGGCCCGCCCGCCATGTCAGGTTCCCCTGCCCGGCGCGCACGGCAGGACCGCTGAGGGTTTTGCTTGCACGTTGGGCATGTGAGCCGGGCCGCATAGGCGATCGGCCCCCATTCTGGCGGCGCTGCGCGCGCCCGGCGCGGCCTGGGCGCAAATTGCCGCGGACGCAGCGCAGGCGGGGCGGGCAAAACGGGACGTCACGGGCGCTTCTCCAGTCGGGGCCACGTCGCGCGGATCGGTCAGGGCTCGGCGGTCAGCCAAGATGAGTGACCGGCCAGGATCGCGATCCGCACCCTCATCCGCTAGACCACATTCCATCGGTCAGGCAAGCCTTCGGCCGATCACATTTTTCCCGGCCGGACGCTTTGCCGCCTGTCCGGGCGCGGTCAGCCCGCGCGCCGAGCTCCGGTCAGTTTTGCAAGGTAATGGCGCAGATCCTCGCCCAGGCGGCGGCCGGCAAAGCCCAGGGGCGATGTGCGTGGAAAGCTGCGGAACCCGGCCCGGCTGCGACGTGGACAGCGAATGGGGGTCAGAGGGCCGAAATGACGCTCCAGCCGGGCCTGCCACCAGGCATGCGGGTGCAGGCTGACATGGGCGTTGCGCCCGTCGGGCAGCGTCTGGACCGCCGCCTTGGTGTCGACCACAATGATCGCCTCGCGGCACAGGCTGCGCATATCGCCGATCACGCGGTCAAGCTCTGCCTCTTCGACATGCTCAAGCACATCGATGCAGATCAAAAGATCCGCGGCGTCCTGGGGCCTTGCCGCATGCTCGGGGATTGCTGGGTCATAGCGGACGCCGCGAAACCCGATGCTGTTGGCCAAGATGTCGAGCAGGCGCGACTGACCGCAGCCATAATCGATCACCGTTTGCGGCCGCAGCAGCGCAATCTCGGGGCGCAAAAACCGCAGATACTTGACCGAGGTGTCGCCATAGGCCTCGGTTGCATGCTTGTTGCGATAAAACTCGATCAGGTCCGCTTCGCCCGGCATCGCCGCTCCCCCGCTGTGATGCGCCACCGCAGACCGCCCCTTATGCCCATACCCGGTGCGGCGCAACGATGCCCGCTGTCACCCCGCTTGACAAGCGCGGGCCATCTGGGGCGAGTGGGGGCGGGCGCGCGGAGGGACCGTGCCGTCCGGTTGGAAGGGGAAACGGCCATGGGGTCCTTTATCTTTCTGGCGCTGCTCGGCGCGGGCATCGGCTATGCCTATCACCATGTCACGGGCAAGGGCGGCGGTCTGGTTCAGGCGCTGCTGCTGGGGGCTGTCGGCGGTGTGGTCGGCGGCATCGCCATGGGCTTCCTGCTTGCCGCGGCCGGCATCCTGATCCTGGTTGCGGGCTGCGTGATCGGCGCCTTCGTGCTGGTGTCGGTCCTGTCGGGGCGGCTGGGCAAGCGCTGAGGGCGGCTCCTGCGGTCAGGTCTGACGCCGCGCGGGTTTGAACGGCGCCATGCCTTCGCGGGCAAGCGCATCGGCACGCTCATTTTCCGGATGCCCGGCATGGCCTTTGACCCAGTCCCAGCTGAGCTGATGCGGTGCGACGGCGGCAAGCAGCCGCTGCCACAGATCGACATTCTTCACCGGTTTCTTGTCGGCCGTGCGCCAGCCATTGCGCTGCCAGCCTTCGATCCATCCGGTGATGCCGCCCTTTAGATAGGCGCTGTCGGTCACGATGGTGAGCCGGCTCGGCCGGTCCAGGGCTTCCAGCGCCGCAATGGCCGCCATCAGCTCCATGCGGTTGTTGGTGGTTTGCGCCGCGCCGCCCTTCAGCGCCCGCTCGCGCAGAACCCGGCCGTCTTCGGAGGCGACCAGAAGCGCGCCCCACCCGCCTGGTCCGGGATTGCCCGAGCAGGCACCGTCCGTATAGGCGAAAAGCTCAAGCGCCACGCTGGGTTTCCGCGATAATGGACCGGCTGCTGGTGCCGCTATACTCGCCATGCGGGGCGGTCAGGCGCAGTTCGGTCTCCCGAAACCCGGCCTGGTGCAGCATGCCGTAAAGCTCATCGCCGATCACGCGGGTGATGTGACGGCCGAGCTGGTCCTTGCCGTCGGTCAGCCCCTCGCGCACTGCCAGAAGCAGCCGTCCGCGCGGGCGCAGCGCGCGGTGCAGCCGGGCCAGCATGTCTGGCCATTCGGCGCGCGACAGATGCATCAGGGCAAAATAGGCCCAGATCCCGTCATAGGCCGCATGCGCGTCGAGATCCTCCATATAGGCAAGCTCGACCGTCTGGCCGTAGCGCATGCGCGCCTGGTCGGCCAGGCCGGCGGAGGCATCGGTTGCCGTCACCTGCAGGCCGGCGCCCCGCATCTCTGCCGCCGCCCAGCCCGACCCGCAGGCCAGATCGAGCACCTCGCCCGCTTTCGGCAGACCGGCGATGAAATGCTGAAGCCGGGCATTGCGCTCTTGCCCTGCCGAGGCCGCCGCATAGGCCGCAGCTTCGGCATCGTAGAACGACACCGTAAGGTCCCGCGCAAAGCGCCGCTCGACCGCGGTCCAGCACTCCGGCTGGCCTGGATAGGACAGACCGTCCTCAGGCACAGGCATCCAAGGCAGCCGGGCGTCGGTCCAAACATCCGCGGCCGGGCGCATGCGGTGGTCGCGATCGATGGTGCCGCCCTTGATCGAGATATGGCGCGGGGCGGGCGTGCCGATATGGGCCACCCGCACGCCGCAGCGCGGGCAAAAGAGGCAGCGCTTGCGACCGCCCCGGGCGGTCTCGATGGTAAACTCCGCCCAGGGACCGGTAAAGCGCAGCGCATCGGGCGCAAAATAGACCGACGTTCCGAAGGTCGCGCCGCTTTGCGCCTTGCAGCTGTCGCAGTGACAGCGGACCATGCCGCGCGGCCAGCTTGTCGCCTCCCAGCGCAAAGATCCGCATTGGCAGCCACCGGAGAGCGGAAGGCGCGTGCCGCCCATCTCAACCAACCGCACCGGCGAGAAGACAGAGCAGCACGACACCGCTCAACGGCAGGCGCAGCGCCATCCACCAGGGAGGAGTGAGGCGCCGCAGCACAAAGATCATGTCGACGGCGATCAGAACCACGAACCCCGCTGCCAGCATGCTCAGCGGTGCGGGATGAAACTGCGCCGAGAACGCCCAGAGCGGCGGCACCACGGAGAGGCCGAGTTCCCGCCAGGCCGGGGCCTGGTCGCGCGTTGCCGCAAACCCCCACAGGCAGCCGCCCATGAAGGCCAGAATTGCCGCGCCATAGGGCACCAAGACCGCCTCGGCCGTCAGCGTTGGATGCAGCGGCGCCACGCCAAGGGAGATGATCGCGCCGTAAAGGAACGGGATCAGCCCGGCCAAGCCGAGCCAGAACGCCGGAACTGGAATGCGCGCCATCGCTTGGCCCCCTGCGGTGTGCAGACCTCCACATCGCATAGCCGCTGCATCTCGCCTTGTCGACCGAGCCAACGCATCCGGTGGCCTGTGCCCCTGCCGGCAGGCCGTCGCATGCGGGGAGTGTGAGGAAGAACGCGCCGGCACGCGCGAGTGATCCGGCGCTGTGTGACGCCGTGCCGTGCGAGATAGGTGTGGGCCTAGGTCTGGGTTTGTGTCTGGGGGGGGCGGCCCGGGGCCGGCGTGATCCGTTCAGATTGCAAGCGCAGAGCAGAGCCCCCGATCGGAATCCCGGACCGAAGCCCCAACCGGAATCCCCCCGATCAACGCAGTGAACCAACAGGCCAGACCAAGGCGACGGACCAACACCCGGCGCGACGCGGCTGCGGCTCTGCGTCGCAGGCGTGCCCCTCGTCAGACGCTGCCGTCGCGCCAGCGGTTGACGATGGGATAGCGCCGATCCAGCCAAAACGCTCGCCGTGTCAGCCGCACGCCCGGCGCTGATTGAAAGCGCTTGTATTCCGAGAGATAGATGAGCCGCTCCACACGCTGCACGGTCGCCGCGTCAAAGCCCTCGGCCACCAGCTCGGTGGTCGGACGGTCGTTCTCGATCAACCCTTCCAGGATCGCGTCGAGCACCGCATAGGGCGGTAGGCTGTCCTCATCGCGCTGGTCGTCGCGCAGCTCGGCCGAGGGCGGCTTGTCGATCACCCTGACCGGCATGACCGGCCCGTCGGGCCCCTTCATCCAGGGCCGGTGATTGGCATTGCGCCACCGACAGGTCTCAAACACCCGGGTTTTGTAGAGATCTTTGAGGGGGTTATAGGCGCCGGCCATGTCGCCATAGATCGTCGCATAGCCCACGGCCACTTCGGATTTGTTGCCCGTGGTCAGCAGCATCTCGCCGAATTTGTTGGAAAGCGCCATCAGATAAAGCCCGCGCAGGCGCGACTGGATGTTCTCCTCGGTCACATCCGCGACATGGCCCGCAAACAGGGGCGCAAGGGTGCCATTGACGGCCGCCTGGGCGTCGGAAATCGGCACGGTGTCGAGCTGGCAGCCCAGAAGCCGGGCGACACCGGCGGCATCCTCCAGGCTTTCGGTGCTGGTGTACCGGCTTGGCAGCATCACGCAGCGCAGGTTTTCGGGCCCCAGCGCGTCGGCGGCAATGGCGGCGGTCAGCGCGCTGTCCACCCCGCCTGAGAGGCCCAGAAGCGCCCGCGTGAACCCCGATTTGCGCCAATAGCCCCGCACCGCCTCGACCATGGCGCGGTAATCGGCCTCCCATTCATCGGGCAGGGCCGCACGCGGCGCATCGGCGATCTGCCAGACGCCCTGGATGTCCCGCTCCCAGGTCACATGCACCACCGCCTCGTCAAAGGCCGGAAGCTGGGCAGCAAGCCCGCCGCCCGCTGCCAGGGCAAAGCTGGTTCCGTCGAAGACCTGATCGTCCTGCGCCCCGGCCAGGTTGAGATAGACCAGGGGCAGGCCGGTTTCGACCACCCGCGCGACCATCAGGTTCAGCCGCACATCATGCTTGTTGCGGTGATAGGGCGAGCCGTTGGGCACGATCAGGATCTCGGCGCCGGTTTCGGCC
>JBCBKN010000272.1:0-6546 GCA_038521775.1 Pseudomonadota bacterium
CAGCGAGCGCTGCGAGAGCCCGCCCAGAATGGTGAAGTAATACATCTCATAGCCCGGCATCACCACGCAGGGATGATAGCCCGCATCCAGGCAGATCGTGGAGCCGTCGATCAGGTGAAAGGCCTGGCCGACCGCGTCGCCCTCCTTTTGCAGCACCTGCACGCCCATCCCGTAATTGGGGCGGAAGCGGAAATTATAGGTCTCGTCATGCCGGGTCTCGTCGGGCAGCCGGTCGGTGTCATGCTTGTGGCTGGGAAAGCCCGACCAGCCGCCCTGGCCCACCGTGTAAAGCTCGCTGACCAACAGCCGGCCGACCTGGCCATGCTGTTTCTGGCCCAGGATATGCTTGATCTTTCGATGGGTTTTGGTGTCGTCCGAGCCGTATTGCACCAGATCGATCGCATCGGCGCGCACGGCAAAGGGCTCCAGCACCTCATCGAACTTCGCCCCGGCGATGAAGATCTCGGCGCTGTCGGTCAGGCAGGTGAAGCTGGCAGAGGCTCCGCTGGGCACATAAACGCCCTCGGGCTCGCCATCCCACACATCCGCGCCGCGCCCGCCCAGATCCTTGGCCGCAAACCCGCCCACCGCGACATCGACCGCGCCCGTGGCCGGCACGATGCAGGTCTCATAGCCCGGCACGTGATAGTCAAAGCGCTCGCCGGCCTTGAGCTTGACGATGTTGAAATAATTGAGCGGCACCACCGCATCATCGGCGCCCACAATCGGTTCGTTCTGGTTGTCATAGGGCGGGATGTGCATTGCGGGGTCCTCTTTGCGCTCAGGGGGTGGTCGGGCCGGGATGGCTGGCCAGAAACGCGGCCAGATCGGCCTCATCGGGCAAGGCCGCCGCACAGCCCGGGCGCGCCACGACCATCGCCGCGCAGGCCGAGCCGCGCAAAACGGCATCGCGCAACGGCTGCCCGGCCGCAAGGCCCGACAACAGCCCGGCCATAAAGCTGTCGCCCGCGCCATTGGGTTTGATGGCGGTGACGGGGTAGATACCGGTGCGGATCTCCGCGCCATCGGCAAAGGTCACCGCCCCGCCCTCGCCCATCTTGTAGATCACAATCCGGCCCGGGGTTTCGGCCAGATGCCGCGCCATGGACAGGCCCTGGTCAAAGCCGCCGGCCATGAAGCCGAACTCCTCGTCATTGCCCACAATCATGTCCGAGGCCGCCCCGGCGCGCGACAGCACCTCGGCCGCGACCTGGGGCGAAGGCCAGGAATAGGGGCGATAATCGATGTCAAAGATGATCGGCAGGTTTTGCGCCCGCGCCCGATCAAAGGCCGCAAAGGTCGCGCCGCGCGCAGGCTCACCCGCAAAGACGGTGCCGGCCGTGACCAGCGCGCCAAAGCGGCTGAGATCCACCCGGTCGGTGTCCGCGACGGTGACCTCGAAATCCGCAGCACCATTGCGGTAGAGGACGTTCTGGAAGCCCTCCAGCACGCTTTCATAGATCGCGACCTGGTTGCGGAACTCGCCGCCGACCGCGCGGACATATTCCGTGCCCACCCCATAGCCCATGAGCGCGTTGTGGCAGAACCGGCCCACCGCATCATCGGAGACCGAGGTGACGATCGAAGCCTGCCCGCCGAATTTGCAGATCCCCACGCTGATGTTGGCCGAGGAGCCGCCAAGGCCCGAGCGGAAGGTCTCGGCCACCTCGCTGCGCACCCCCACCGGATGGGCGTAAAGATCCATCCCCGCCCGGCCGAAGACGACAAAGCGGTTTTGCGCAATGCCGTCACGCAGGCGGCTCATGCGCGGCCTTCGGTGTTGCCCGCCTTGGCCGCGTCCAGCACTTCGGGATAGGGATAGTTCAGCCCCAGAAGCTGGCGCAGATCCGGGCTTGCCGCGTCGAGAAAGGCCTGCGGCAGGGCGGCCGGCATGTCCTCCATGGGCTTGACCCATTTCGGCAGGTATTGAATGAGCACCGCCGAGCGGTCATGCGCCGCCCGGTTGGGCATCGCACAATGCCAAGCCGCGCCGTAAAAAAGCGCCACATCGCCCGGCTCGCCCAGCATGCGCGATGCGCGGTCAAAGAACCCGTCCGCCTCGCCGGGATAGCGCAATTCGCGCTGCGAGCCCGGCACATAGGCGGTCGCGCCACTTTCCTCGGTGAAGGGGTCGAGCAGCACCGAGACCTGCGCGTTCATCGGGAAGGAGGCGTTGAGCCCGACGGGATGCGTCTCGGGCTGGTGAAAATCCCAATAGGGATAGTCGACATGCGGCTCCTGCCCCGGCCCGCCGGGCAGGATGCGGTTTGCCGCAATCGAGCCCATGATGAACTCCGCCCCCAGAAAGCGGCGCAGGATCGCCATCAGCACCGGATGCGCGGCCATGTCGGAAAAGACCGCGCCCTTGGCCAGCAGGTTCCAGACCCGGCGCTGCAGGCTGAGCGTGCCGGAGGCTTCGGCCGCGCCCTGAAAATGCGTGACCTTCGGGGCGGCCGCCTCGGAATGGGCCATGATGATCGCCCGCGCCTCGTCCACCTGGGCCGGGCTGAAGAGCCCGGTGATGCGCACGGCGCCATCGCCCTGCAGCAGTTCATCAACAATGGTGGCCGGATCGGCGGTCTCGGGCGCAAAGCTCTTCATCACACACCTCGGCGCTGCTTGGCGCGGCTTTCTTCGATTTCGCTTCGTTTCTCAAGAACTTGGGGGCTGTTGCTCACCTCCGGCATGCCAAGCTCCCACCAGGCATGGCCCTGATCGGTCCAGCCCTCATAGGCATCGACATGCATCACGATCACGCTGGTGGTGTCGGCGGCCTTGGCGTCGGTGAAGGCCTCGGCCAGCGCCTCGGCGGTTTCGGCATAGACCGCGCGGGCGCCCATCGCGGCGGCATGGGCGACGAAATCCACCCCAAAGGTCTCCGGTATCGTCGGCGCATCGGAAAAAAGGCAATTGTAGCTCGCATTCCCGGTGTTCATCTGCAGCTTGTTGATCACCGCAAAACCACCATTGTCGAGCACCAGGATGATCAGCTTTTTACGTGTCAGAACAGAGGAATAGATGTCTGAGTTCATAAGAAGGTAGGAGCCGTCGCCGACAAAGACGATGGTGTCGGCCTCGGGCTCGGCCTCGGCCTGGGCGATGCGCGCGCCCCAGCCCCCGGCGATCTCATAGCCCATGCAGGAAAAGCCGAACTCCACATCCACCGTGCCGATATCAAGCGTGCGCCAATTGGCGGTGACCTCGGCCGGCAGGCCGCCTGCGGCGGTGACCACGCGGTCGCGCGGGCCGCAGAGCGCATTCACCACGCCGATCGCCTGGGCATAGGAGTTGGGCCGGTTGCCGGGCCGCACATTCTCGGCCACATAAGCATCCCATTTGCGCCGCTCGCCCTGGGCAAAGCCGGTCCAGCTTTCGGGCGCGCGGTAATCGCCCAGCGCCATCGCCGCCAGCCCCAGCCTGGCATCGCCGATCACCGGCAGGGACATGTGCTTCATCGCATCATGGCGCGCGGCATTCAGCCCGATGATCCGCGCTTCCTGGGCAAAGGCGGTCCAGGAACCGGTGGTGAAATCCTGCAGCCGCGTGCCGACGGCCAGGATCACATCCGCCGCTTCGGCCGCTGCATTGGCGCTGTCTGAGCCCGTCACCCCGATCGGCCCGATGTTCAGCGGATGGGTGGCCAGCATATTCGCCCGGCCGGCGATGGTTTCGACCACCGGGATCTGATGCGCCTCGGCAAAGCCGGTGAGTTCGGCCACAGCGCCCGAATACTGCACCCCGCCCCCGGCAATGATCAGCGGCCGCTCGGCTGCTCTCAGCAGCGCGACCGCATCGGCGATGTCGGCCGCATCGGGCGCAGACCGGCGGATGCGATGCGTGCGCTCGGCAAAGAAGGCCTGCGGATAGTCATAGCTCCAGCCCTGCACATCCTGGGGCAGCGCGACAAAGGCCGGGCCGCATTCGGCCGGGTCGAGCATCACCGCAAGGGCGGCGGGCAGCGACTGGATCACCTGGGCGGGATGCGTGATCCGGTCCCAATAGCGGGTCACGGCCTGGAAGGCATCATTCAGCCCCAGCGCCGGATTGCCGAAATGTTCAAGCTGCTGCAGCACCGGGTCGGGCAGCCGGGTGAGATAGGCATCGCCGCAAAGCATCAGCATGGGCAGCCGGTTGGCATGGGCGAGCGCTGCGGCGGTGACGAGGTTTGCCGTCCCCGGCCCGGCCGAGGCGGTGCAGAACATGAACCGCCGGCGAAGATGGTATTTGGCATAGGCCGCCGCGGCAAAGCCCATGCTCTGTTCGTTCTGGCCCCGGTAAAGCGGCAGGGCATCCCGATGCTCATAAAGCGCCTCGCCCAGACAGGGCGCATTGCCATGGCCGAAAATCCCGAACCCGCCACCGCAGAGCCGCGTGCGAACCCCGTCGATCTCAATATACTGCGCCCGCAACCAGCCGATGATGGCCTGCGCCGTGGTCAGGCGGATCGTCTCTGCTGCCATCTTGGCGCCTCCCCCAGGCGGTTATCCTCTGCGGCGGGTCATTGGTCGTTGCCAAAACCGCCCGCGAAGGATACGCCTTTTGCAACCGGTTGCAAACTCAAATCAGGCCAGACCATGCGCAGGATCGGCATCGGCATCGTCGGCGGCGGCTATATGGGCAAGGCCCATGCGGTGGCCTATGCCGCGGTGGGCGCGGTGTTTGAAACCGCGCTTCGGCCGCAGCTGGCCTCCGTCGCGGCGGGCTCGGCCGAGAGTGCCGTGCGCTACCGCGATGCCTTTGGCTTTGACCGGGCGGCCGAGGGCTGGCAGGCGCTGGTCGCCGATCCGGGGGTTGAGGCGGTGGTGATCGCATCGCCCCAATCCACCCATCGCGCCATTGCCGAGGCAGCATTTGCTGCCGGCAAGCCGGTCTTTTGTGAAAAGCCGCTGGGCGCGTCGCTGGCCGATGCAGAGGCCATGACCGCGGCGGCCGAGGCCAGCGGGCTGGCCAATATGGTGGGCTTCAACTACATCCGCACTCCGGCCACGCAGTTTGCCCGCCAGCTCATCGCCGAGGGGGTCATCGGCAAGATGGTCTGGCTGCGCGGAGAGCATACCGAGGATTTCTATGCCGATGCCAGCCAGCCCGCGACCTGGCGCGCGCAAGGCCGGGCCCAGGGCACGATGGGCGATCTCGCCCCGCATATGATCAACGCAGCCCTCGCGCTGGCCGGGCCGGTGACCCGCGTGATGGCCGAGATCGAAACCGTGCACGAAACCCGCGGCGGCGCGCCGGTGAGCAATGACGACCAGGCCCAGATGATGCTGCGCTTTGCCTCCGGCGCGATGGGCCATCTCTTTTTCAGCCGCGTCGCGCATGGCCGCAAGATGGGCTATGCCTATGAGATCACTGGCACAAAGGGCGCGATCCGCTTCGATCAGGAGGATCAGAACGCCCTCTGGCTTTACCGCGCCGAGGGGCCCGAGGCCACCCGCGGCTTTGCCAAGATCCTGACCGGCCCTGCGCATCCCGACTATGCCGCCTTTTGCCAGGGGCCCGGCCATGGCACCGGCTATCAGGACCAGATCATCATCGAGGCGCGCGATTTCCTGCGCGCCATCGAGACCGGCGCCCCGGTCTGGCCCCGCTTTCGCGACGGGCTGGCGGTGGCTGAGATCATCGAGGCGGGCTGGGCGGCACATGAGGCCCAAACCTGGCAGGATGTGGGAGAGCATAGATGACCATCCGCATCGGCAACGCGCCCTGCTCCTGGGGGGTGGAGTTTGCGGGCGATCCGCGCAACCCCGCCTGGCGCGATGTGCTGCGCGACTGCGCCGCGGCCGGCTATACCGGCATCGAGCTTGGGCCGGTCGGGTTCATGCCCGAAGACCCGCCGGAACTGGCCGAGGCGCTGGCCGCCGAGGGGCTGACCCTGATCGGCGGGGTGGTGTTTCGCGCCTTTCACGACCCCGCAGAGTGGGAGGATGTGCGCGACGGTGCCACCCGCACCTGCCGCGCGCTCGCCGCCCATGGCGCCCAGCATCTGGTGCTGATCGACAGCATCTCGCCGCGCCGCGCGCCCACCGCCGGCCGGGCCGCCGCGGCCGAAGAGATGGATGCCGCCGAATGGGCGGCGTTTCGCGACCGGATCGCGACCATCGCCAAGATGGGCCATGAGGAATATGGGCTCACCGTCGGCATCCACGCCCATGCCGCGGGTTTCATGGATTTCGAGCCCGAGCTCGACCGGCTGCTCGATGAGGTCGATGAGGCGATCCTGAAGATCTGCTTTGACACCGGCCACCACTCCTATGCGGGCTTTGACCCCGTGGCCTTCATGCGCCGGCGCATCGGCCGCATCTCCTATATGCATTTCAAGGATATCGACCCGGGTGTGAAGGCCGATGTCATCGCCAAGGGCACCGGGTTTTACGAGGCCTGCGGCCAGGGCATCTTTTGCAATCTGGGCGAAGGCGATGTCGATTTCCCCGCCGTGCGGCAGATCCTCGTTGAGGCAGGCTTCACCGGCTGGTGCACGGTCGAGCAGGATTGCGACCCGACCCTGCCCGGCACCGATCCGCTGCGCGATGCGCGGATCAATCGCGG
>JBCBKN010000273.1:0-6534 GCA_038521775.1 Pseudomonadota bacterium
AAAAGCGGTTGGGCCAGGGCAAAGGCCTCGGCGCTGCCGCCGGCCATGAAGGTGAGCGTGCCGGCCTGGGCGCCGCCCACCCCGCCCGAGACCGGCGCATCGACGGGCAAAAGGCCCAGGGCCGCGGCATCGGCCGCAACCGCGCGGGCGGTGGCGACATCGACGGTGGAGCAGTCGAGAAAGAGCGTGCCGGGGGCGGCCTGGGGCAGGATCTCAGCGGCAACCCGGCGCAGGATCGCGCCATCGGGCAGCATGGTCACGACCGCCGTGCGCCCCTTGGCCGCCTCGGCGGCGGAGGCTGCCGCGGCGACCCCGTCGATGGCAGTGACGGCGACGTCAAAGCCGGCCACCTCATGGCCCGCCCCGGCCAGATTGGCGGCCATGGGACCGCCCATATTGCCCAAGCCGATGAACCCGATTTTCATGTCGTTCCTCCCGATTTTGCCGCCCCCATTTGGCGCCCCCCGATGCGCGGCCTACCCGCCCACCCCCGCGCATCGGGGGGCGTGCGCTCACAGGGCGAGGTCGCGCTCTTCCAATGAGGCGCGCATGGCCTCCACATCCTCGGCCGGGACTGCGGCAAGCCCGGAATGGCGCCAGCGCGGGCGGCGGTCCTTGTCGATGATCTGCGCGCGGATGCCTTCCAGGAAATCGCCCTGGGCCATGCAGCGTGCGGTAAAGCGGTATTCGCGGCGCAGCGCCTCTTGCAGCGCATCGGGTGCGTCGGGCATGGCCTGTGCCGCCCGGATGGTGGCCAGCGCGCACTGCAACGAGAGGGGCGAGGCCCGCGCGAGCGCCCTGCGCGCCTCGGCCGACCAATCGGTGTCCCACCGCTGCAGCCTTGCGTCGATCTCGCCCAGATCGGGGGCTGAGAACACCGCATCGACCGCGCTTTGCAGATCGGCAAGCGGGGATGCAACGCCGCTGCGTCCGAATGCATAGACATGCTCGGCCTCGCCCGTCTCCAAAAGCCGTGCGGTGAGGCCGGGCAATTCTTCGGACCGGACCATGAGATCGGCAAAGCCCGCGATGACGGCATCGATGCCGCGCATGCGCGCGCCGGTAAGGCCCAGATAGGCGCCCAGATGCCCCTCGGCCCGGGCCAGCAGCAGCGAGCCCCCGACATCCGGGATCAGCCCGATGCCGCATTCCGGCATGGCAATCTGCGTGGTCTCTGTGACGACCCGGTGCGAGCCATGACAGGCGATGCCGACCCCGCCGCCCATCACAAAGCCCTGGCAGAGCGCGACATAGGGTTTGGGGAAGGCCGCGATTTTGGCGTTCAGCCGGTACTCATCGGTCCAGAACCGCTGCCCATAGCCAAAATCGCCGGCGCGGCCGCTCTCATAGAGCGCCTGAAGATCGCCGCCCGCGCAAAAGGCCCGGTCGCCCTCGGCATCGATCAGCACCATGGCAATGTCGGGATCTTCCGCCCAGGCGTCGAGCGCGGTTTCGATGGCAAGCGCCATGTCCCAGGTCAGCGCGTTGAGCGCCTTGGGCCGCGTCAGGGTGATATGCCCGACCCGGCCCTCGGCACGGATGGCGATGTCGCTCACCGGAGCCCCCACGCAAAGCGGATGTCGGGCAGGCCTTCGGCATTCTCGCCCTCGGTGCGGCGGGTCTGGCACAGCCCCTCGCGCCGGTAAAACCGCTGCGCGCCGAGATTGGCCTGAAAGCACCAGAGGTAGAACCCGTCTGTACGGCGCGTCTTGACCGCATCGAGCAGCGCCCGGCCATGGCCCTGGCCCGGGGCTTTGGTGTAAAGCGCGGCCAGGCAAGCGCCCTGCAGGATCGCAAAGCCCGCCACCGAGGACGCCTGGACGGCGAGGATGACCTCGGCCTGGGCAATCTGCCGGTCCAGAAACGCCGCGGTCTCCGCCCGGCTGTGAAGCTTCGGCATCCAGGGTGTGGCCTCCAGCCAGTCGGCCAGGATCTCGGCGCAGCCCGCGGCATCCGCCGGCACTGCATCGCGGATAAGGGCCGGCCTCGCGGTCAGAACAGGGCTCACGCGACCTCGGCCATCAGGGCGCGGGCGGTGATCACGCGCATGATCTCATTGGTGCCCTCCAGGATCTGATGCACCCGCAGGTCGCGCACGATCTTTTCGACCCCATACTCGGCCAGATAGCCGTATCCGCCATGGATCTGCAGCGCCTCATTGGCCACCCGAAAGGAGGTGTCGGTGACAAAGCGTTTGGCCATGGCGCAATGCTTGGTCGCATCCGGGGCTTTTTGGTCGAGCTTCCAGGCCGCCTGGCGCAGGAAGACCCGGGCGGCCTGCAGCTCGATCTCCATATCGGCAAGCTTGAACTGCAGCGCCTGGAAATCGCCGATCGGCTTGCCAAAGGCCTGGCGCTCGCGGCTGTAGCGCAACGCGCTGTCCAAAGCGGTCTGCGCGGCCCCCAGGGCCGAGGCGGCGATGTTGAGCCGCCCGCCATCGAGCCCGGCCATGGCGTATTTGAACCCCGCCCCCTCTTCGCCGATCAGCCGATCCGCCGGGACCGGTGTGCCGTCCATCTGAACCTGCGCGGTGGGCTGAGCGCGCCAGCCCATCTTTTCCTCGGCCTTGCCGAAGGAGAGGCCCGCCGCGCCATCCTCCATCAGAAAGGCCGAGATCCCGCGCGGCCCCGGCTCGCCCGAGCGGGCCATCACGATGTAAAGGTCGGAAAAGCCGCCGCCGGAGATGAAGGCCTTGGTGCCGGTCAGATGCCAGCCCTCATTGGAGCGCTCGGCCCGGGTTCTGAGCGCGGCCGCATCGGATCCCGAACCCGGCTCGGTCAGGCAATAGGAGCAGATGCTGTCCATCCGGCACATCCCCGGCAGCACGGCCTCGCGCAGCGCGTCCGAGCCGAAGCTGTCGATCATCCACGCACACATATTGTGGATGGAGATAAAGGCCGCAACGGACGGACAGGCCATCGACAGACCCTCGAAGATCAGCGTGGCGTCCAGCCGGGTCAGGCCCGACCCGCCCATCTCCTCGCGCACATAGATGCCTGCCATGCCAAGCCCGGCCGAGGCCTCCAGCACGGCGCGCGGGATCGTGCCCTCACGCTCCCAGTCGAGCGCATGCGGGCCGATCCGCTCGGCCCCGAAGTCGCGGGCCATGTCGAAAATGGCCTGCTGTTCCTCGCTCAGCGCAAATTCCATGTCGCCTCCCCGTGTTCCGGCCCCTCGGTTTTGACGGGCCGGGCCAGGCGGTGCAAGAGGTTTGGCGTCAGGGGGAGAGTGCCAGATTGCGTGTCGGCCGGAGGCTCAGCGCCGGTAAGTCCGGGCGTCGGGTGCGGTCGGGCAAGGAGCTGGTTGGCGCAGGCGCGATCGGGATCCGTTGCATGGTGCCTGGGGCATGAAATCGTGCGCGCATATGCTCTGGCAGGTCTTCCCAGACCGAGCCCCGAGGCGGAACCCCGCGCCGTGCGGCCGCGGCGTTCAGTGCACGTTGCTCGGTCACCAAGCGCTGCCGCTCGGCCTCCATGGCCGCCATAACCGCGCGCGTCTCGTCCGAGATGGCGGGCGTTGGACTGACCAGTTCGATGAACTCGCCGGGCAGCGTGACGAGGTCATAGAGGGCGAGCGCACGCTTGGCACCGATGGCAAGCAGCGTGAGGATGACGACGAGCGTGGCGTTGCGAATGTTCATGCCCCAAGACTGCAACGATCCGAGAGGTTTGGCTGTATCGCGGCGCACAGGTCGGCCGGTATGCCGAGGGCTGCCCAGAACCCGGGGTGTTTGCGCGCGCGGCCAGGGGGGCATGATCGCCAGGCGCGCGGCCCTGGGCGGCCCCGTGAGCGCCTCAGCATCGCGTGCGGCATCCATGACAGGGGCCATTGCGTTGCTGGGAACCATGCAACTTCACTGGGGGCAGATTGATGCTTCCCGGGCACCCATCGCGCTGATGCATGGGTCTGGCATGGCGCATGGCTCTCGGCCCAGCCTGAGAGGCTTCCGGCGGCCATTGCGCGTTTGGCGGAGGCGCGCTCCTCGACCTATCGCACAGACAGGCATCGCATGTGGGGATGACGGGTTCCGAAAAGGGTCCGGGAAAGAGGCCGGGCTTCTTCCGAGCCATGCTCTCAGGGCATGGATACAAGCAATACCGTGCCGTAAACCTTGCCGGCCATGCGCCTGAAGCAGGTTTACGGGCGCGGTCAGCCCCTCAAGAACACGCGTCTACGACCCCGTCAGCGGCGCAGAAAGGCGCTATCCTTGCGCCTGGCGCATAGCTGTTGCTGGTTTCGGCGATTTCTCAGCGACAGCCATGCACCCCTCGAAGGGGCCTTGGTCGTGCAAGCGGGGCTGCTTGGGCGACCGTGGCGCGGCTGACGCCACGGCGCTTTGACAGGTGGTCGCCGTGACAGGTGGCTATTGCATGACGGGAATGGAAAACTCGGACCCGTCCTTGATGCCCGAGGGCCAGCGCGCGGTCACCGTCTTGGTGCGCGTGTAGAATTTGAACGCATCGGGCCCGTGCTGGTTGAGATCGCCAAAGACCGATTTCTTCCACCCGCCAAAGCTGTGATAGGCCAACGGCACCGGGATCGGCACATTCACCCCGACCATGCCGATATTCACGCGCGCCACGAAATCGCGCGCCGCATCGCCATCGCGGGTGAAGATCGCCGTGCCGTTTCCGTATTCGTGATCCATGGCAAGGCCCAGCGCCTGCTCATAGCTCTCCGCCCGCACGGTCGACAGCACCGGACCGAAGATCTCCTCCTTGTAGATCTGCATGTCCGGGGTCACCCGGTCGAAAAGCGTGGGGCCCACGAAAAAGCCCTCCTCATAGCCCTGCAGCGCAAAGCCGCGCCCGTCGACGGCGAGCTCGGCGCCTTCGGAGACGCCCTTGTCGATGAGACCCAGCACACGGTCGCGCGCAGCCCCGGTGACGAGCGGCCCGTAATCCACGTCATCGCCGGCGGTATAGGGGCCGACCTTGAGCTTTTCGATCCGCGGGATCAGCCGCTCGATCAGGGCATCGGCAGTGCTTTCGCCCACGGGCACCGCGACCGAGACGGCCATGCAGCGTTCGCCCGCCGCCCCATAGCCGGCCCCGATCAGCGCATCGGCCGCCTGGTCGAGATCGGCATCGGGCATGACGATCATGTGGTTCTTGGCGCCGCCAAAGCACTGCACCCGTTTGCCCGCCGCGGTGCCGCGCGAATAGACGTAATGCGCAATCGGCGTCGATCCGACAAAGCCCACCGCGCCGATCTCCTCATGATCGAGGATCGCATCGACCGCCGCCTTGTCGCCATTGACGACCTGAAGGCAGCCCTCGGGCAGGCCGGCCTCCAGCATCAGCTCGGCCAGCATCAGCGGCACCGAGGGGTCGCGCTCGGAAGGTTTGAGGATGAACGCGTTCCCACAGGCCAGGGCCGGGCAGAACTTCCACATCGGGATCATGGCGGGGAAGTTGAAGGGGGTGATGCCGGCCGCGATGCCCACCGGCTGGCGCATCGAATACATGTCGATGCCGGGGCCCGCACCATCGGTGAACTCGCCTTTGAGAAGATGCGGGGCGCCGATGCAGAACTCGGCCACCTCCAGCCCGCGCACCACATCGCCCTTGGCGTCGGGCAGGGTTTTGCCATGCTCGGCCGACAGCGCCTGGGCAAGCTTGTCCATGTCGCGGTTGAGCAGGCGCACGAACTCCATCATCACCCGCGCGCGGCGCTGCGGGTTGGTCGCGGCCCAGCCCGGCTGCGCGGCCTTGGCGCCCATCACGGCGCGGTTGACCTCGGCGGCATCGGCCAGGGGCACGCGGGACTGCACCTCGCCCGTGGCGGGGTTGAACACATCGGCAAAGCGGCCTGACCCGCCGGAGACATGTTTTCCGTCGATGAAATGGGTGAGTTCCATGATGCACCTCCCTGCCTGTGCGCTGCCGGGTCTCGCGGCGTATGAAGGCGCGAACCGGCCCTGAATTGCAAGCCGCGCCGGGCTCAGACCCCGGCGTCGATCGGACGTTCGAAGAGCAAGGCACCCTTCTCGGCGGGCAGACGCTGCCAGCGCCAGCCGCGAAACCTGCGCCGGACGTCCTTGCGCATTGCCTCGCCATCCTTGCGCGCGGCATCGTCGAAGAGCGCCGCGCCGCCGGTTGCAATGCGCGGAAAGAGCTGAGCGATCGCCGGGGCGCGCGAGGCCCCATCGACGACCTGCGGCCCATCGACGAAGAGAAAATCGATCCGCTCGGGCAGCGCGTCCAGCGCCGACAGCGCGTACCAGCCGCGCGGCGTGGGGCCGGCCAACGGCTCGATCGGCGCGTGGTGGATGGTGACATTGGACCCCAGGCCCAGCCGCGCCAGCCGCGCGCGGGTGACCGCGGCAAAGCTCTCATTGGCCTCCAGACTGTGGAGCACGCCGCCCCCCGCCAGATGCAGGGCGCGGGCCGAGACCAGGGTCGAGAGGCCCGAGCCGCATTCAACCACCACCCCCGGCTTTCGGTCGAGGAGCTGGGTTGCCAGATGCACCAGAAGATCGGGCGAGGCGGCCCAGTGGCGGGTCGCGGGCAGGGCGCCGAACGGCCAGTCCAA
>JBCBKN010000274.1:0-6528 GCA_038521775.1 Pseudomonadota bacterium
AACAAGCTGCGCATTCCATGTCCTCCCTGACATTCCGGCAGATGGTGCCTGATGCACCGCCGGCTCAGTCCCCAGCGCGGTCAGTTCCTAGCATGGGCGGACCCCGATCTGGTCAGCCCCCAGCGCGATAAACCCCAGCGCGGGCAGCCTCCGATCCGGTCTCCGCTCAGCCTTCCGCGGCCAGCGCCTCGGCAATTTCGCGCATGGCGGCAATCCGCTCGGAAAGCGCTGCCAGTTCCGGATCGACCTGCGGGGTTGCCGCATTGTCGACCCGCAGCAGGGTCCGCGCCTCGCCAAAGAAGGTCTCGCGCGCCTCGGCCGCGACAATGGCGCCGGTCATTTCACGCAGCGACCGCTGGGTCCGCGCCTGCTGCCGGGCGAGGCTGCTGGCCGTTTCGCGCGCTTCGGCAAGGGCCGCCCGCCGCTCCTCCAGCACCACGCGCATATCCGCAATCGTTGCCTCGAGGGCGGCATTGGTCGCGGCGATGTCGCGGGCCACGGCGTCGAGCACCTCCTCACGCGTCGCAAACTCCTCCTGCAGGCTGCGCACATAGGTGCCCGAGCCGGCGCCGATCAGCCGGCCGAGCTCCGCCCCCTGAAAGGCGCCCTCGGTCCCGCCCAGAACACCGCCGATCAGCGCGCCCAGCGCAAAGCCAGACAGCGCGCCCTCGGTCACCGTGGTCTGCAGCCGCTCGGATTTCTCGCGCATGGCCTTTTCGGCATCGGTGTCGGGATCCCAGGTCAGAAACTCGCCCTGGGTGCAGCCCGCCAGCACCAGGCTTCCGGCCGTCAGCGCCGCCATGGCCCGCGCCGAAAGGCCCCCGGCGGCCCGCGCCTTGAACGCCATCATCGGTTTTGCGGCAGGTAGTCGGAGAGCCATGTCATCGTCCCTCTGGTGGCTTCGTTCTGTGTCAGGCGGGCATGTTTGAGAAAGAGGCGGATGTCGCGCTGCGCCTCCTCGGCCAGATCGCCCAGCCCGCGCTGGCCGGACCCGTCGAGACCGACCAGCGCCGGCGACATCAGCGTGCCGAAATGCGTACCGGCCGAGGTGATGAGTTCCTCATAATAAAGACGGTACTGGTCCAGCCGGGTCAGGATCTTGGTCTGCGCCGCCCCGATCGCCCGCATATCCGGCCCCAGGGCCGCGTCGAGCTCGGCCTGGCTGAGTTTGCCGCTGGCGACCAGCTCCTCGGCCTCGGCATAAGCGGCCTGCGCGCGCGCCATGGCGATGTCGAAGACGACCAGATCGGCGATATGTGCGCGGATCCGGTCGCCGATGCGCACGCCCAGAAAGACATTGATGCGCGCAGCCTCCAGATAGACCGTCTCGCCGGCAAAGCCCTGCGGGTCGGGGCTTTGGGCCACCAGCGCTTCGAGCGAGCGTTCCAGCTGTTCGGGCGGCGGTGTCGTTCCGGCCTCGGGCAGATAGCCCAAAAGGCGCAGCGCCGTTGCCAGCCGCTCGGGCTCGGCCTCGGCCACAAAGCGGGCCGGGTCGAACGGGCCGCTCGGCGTGGTCGGATTGGTGGAGGGGACCATCGAAAACCGCGCAAGCCGGCTTTCGGCAAACTCGCGGAACATCCCCTCGGGAAACTCCTCAAGATAGGCGCGGTAGGGTTCGGGCTTGAGCGAGGTCGAGACCTCGCGCCAGCGCTTGACGTCGCGGTCGATGAGCGCGGCGCGGTTGTCATCGGTGGGCGAGGTGTTGAGGTAGAACTCGCCCAGCACCGATTCCTCGACCCAGGGCACCTGCGCGCCATCGGTGCTGACCACCACCGCCTGGCGCACCCGCCCGAACATCAGCCGCACATCAAGCCCCGGCGTTGCGATATGCGAAAGCAGCGCTTCGGTGAAGACCGAGTTCTCACCGCTGCCGTCAAAGGCAACCGCGCCCGGATCGGTGGCATAGGCGATCAGAACCCCCGCCCCGCCCCGGCTGCGCGTCAGCCCGGGCCCGTCGACAAGCCCCGCGCCGGCATCGATCAGCGGATTGTCGCGGCAGGCATCGAGGATGATGATCCCAAGCTCGGGCCCGGCGGCCTCGAAGGCCGCGCGCACCTCCGACAGGGTGACCGCGGCATCCTGCACCGCCCGGCCCGTAATCCCGCTCAGATTGCTGGCCAGCAGGTAATTGTCGCCGGCCACCTGCACACCGTGACCGGCGTAAAAGAAAAGGCCGATCTCCGCCCCGGTCATGCGCAGCCGAAACGCCTCGATGGCCAGGCGCATGGCGTCGGCATCGGTGTCTTCCGCAACGATCACGTCAAAGCCGAGCGCGTCCAGCGCCGCTTCGAGCGCTTTGACATCGTTGATCGGGTTGCGCAGATCGAAGCTGGGGTTCTGATAGGTCGCGTTGCCGACCAGCAGCGCGACCCGCGAGGCGGCTAGGGCCGGCATCGCCACCGCCATCAGCAATGCGGCCGCACAGAATGCGACGGCAATCTGCGCCAGCCCCAGGCGCAGACGCGTCAGCGGTGCGGCGCCCCGGCGCATCGGATCAGAACCGGTAGCCGAAATTCAGCCGGAAGCCTTCGAAATCGGAATCCGTGCTGAAGGTGTAGGTGACGCCGACCCGGACCGAGTCCCAGGTAAAGCCGTTGAGCGACTGAACCGTGCCGAAGGAGATGGCGATGTCCGTGACATTCTCGGCATAAAGATCGTCGCCGAAGAACTGGGTGTTGACCACCGAGCCTTCCCAAGTTGCGTCCTGCCCAAGCACCTTGAACCCCAGCGGGCCGGAGACCGAAATGCCGTTGCGCACCACTACATTCTGCAGGTCATAGTCGAACTCGACCCCATCAATGTCGAGCGGGAAGGTCTGGATATAGGCGATCGAGTTGCCGATGCCGAAATTGAATTCCTCATAGCTGAAGCGGTAGTTCGAGACGAGCGACACACCGCCAAGTGCCGCAGCCGAGCCCAGATCGAGCGAGCCGACCACCCCGCCGCGGATCGACGGGGTCAGCGTCCAGTTGTCATAAAGCGGCAGCCGCAGCCCAAGCCCCAGCGAGCCGGCAAACGAATCCGTGTCCTCGGCCTGCACATAGGTGAGCGGAAAGTCGAGGATCACCGCATAGCGCGGATCATCGAGCGGCTGGCTGTAATTGAGCGGCAGGTCGATGACATTGGCCTCGGTCCCGTCGGCGGTGAACCGGCCGAACCGGGCGTTCAGGCCGTTGCTGGGGCGGGTGCGGTCATAGCCGTCATTGGAGGCCGCGACCGGGCTGGGCAGCGTGCCGATGGTCGTGCCCATCGTAAAGTCGGCCTCGGCCATCTTGAACATCAGGCTGTTGGGGGTGCCGGCCACGGGGTCGTTGGGCGTGGTGGCGACCGCCTCCTGCAGCACCTCGGTAAAGACGCCGCCCTCGTTTGACTCGATGAAATCAACCAGCGCGTCCTCATTGTCGGCCCGATCGGCAAAATCGTCGAATGTCTCTTCAATCCCGGCCGAGGGGACGCGGAAGATCACAGTCTCGCCGCCATCGGGATAGTCGACCTCCAGATCGACGCCGCGGAAATTGATGAACGCGGTGGCGGCGGCTGAGTCTGTGTAATCGGGGTTGATCGACTCGTAGCCAAACGCATCGAGCGAGTCGATCAGGGTTTCTGCGTCCGAAAATGTCTGCGGCGCGGTGTCCGCCCCGCCCGGCACGAAGACATCGATGGTCAGAAGGTCGCTTGCAGCCCCCCGTTCGGCCGCAAGGATCGTCGCACCCGTCAAGGCCAGCCCTGCCAGCAAGCGACGCCTGTTGTCCCACCCGTTCATGCCCAGACCCGTCCTTCGTCAGTGCGCAAAAATTTGAGCAAGTGTGTGCAGAAAACCGCCTATCGCAACATCTTATTCAACCTGCGCGGTGGAATCAGGGCTGTTGTTGCGCTTCGGTCTCCGTGTCGCCCGGCACGTCCAGCGCGGTTGCGGGGTCGTTTTTGTAGAGGATCTCGGGCTTGGGCGGGATTACGCCGAGCCGCACCCATTTCTCCAAAAGCTCGCGGCTGACCTCGAAATGCATGGAATCCTCGCGCCGGAACCCGGCACCCCAATACCAGTCTTCGCGTCGGAAAAAGGCGGCCATCAACAGCAGGCCAAGCTGGGTCTTGCCGTCGCCCAGCGTGTCGAGATTGCCGCCGATGTTGATGTCGACCGCAAGCCCATAGGCATGGGCCGAGGCGGTGCTGTCGGCCCCGCGCACCCTGCGCACGCAAAGCGAGCCCGAGCCCTGGATCTGCGCGTAGAGCCCTGGTTCGAACACCTGCACATTGCGAAACACCTGGCGCAGCGAGTTTATCGCCGGCCGCAGCATGCGCACATTGATCGGGCCGACATCCTCATGCACCAGCATGTCGAGCAGGAAAAGATTGGTCATCTCGACACAGCTGTCGCCCAGATCCTGGCGCGGAAGACCGAAAAGCTCCTCCAGAAAGGCAGGCGTTGCGTGGGTCAGCCCCTCATTCACATCGCGGCGGTCTGCGATCAGCACGACCTCGGCGTAATCCTCGGCCGCCTCCTCGGGCTGGCCGGGCGCCGGCGCAGGCAGCCGCACGCTCGGCCGGGTCTCGGTGCGCGACAGGCGCGCCTCCAAGCCGCCAACCCGGGTCGACAGGATCTCAAGCTCAGCCCGCAGGGCGGCGATCTCGGCGGCGGTGACCTCGGGCGGCGGCGGCGGTGGCGGGCGGGTCGCCTCGATTGCGATGTACCACCCCAGCGGCGCGCCGAGCGCGGCCAGCACGACGAAGACAATCAAGACAATTCTCACGGCGAGACGTTCTCCTTTGCCCGCTCTCCTGCCCGCTCGCCCGCCCGGTATTCGCGCACTGACCCGGGCGCAGATTAGCGGGTGCGGAGGCCGGCTGTCGAGCACCCCGGCGTCGCGGCCCATCGGCGGTCCTTCGGCGGCCCATCGGCGGCCCATCGGCGCATCGGCGGCCGATCGCGACCGTGTGCCGGACGCGCAGGCGGGCCCTGCCGCCAATCGCCGGCAACTGCGCGGGATCGGAGCCGCGGCATCCGGCCTGCCAAGCCCCTTTCGAGATGCGTTGGTTTCTTGTTATCTCTCTTCATGGCAGGACATGCGGTCTGCGCCCATCGGCCCTTGTCAACCCGTTCGGGCCGGTGCCGGCGCAAAGTCGCAGGTCTGGCGTTCCGGCACGGGCGCCGGCAGGGCGGGCGCGCCGGGGTTGCGGGGCGCCATCGGGCGGGGCGTTGGCAGGGTGCCAGAACGGCACCGGGAGGGCGGCAGTGGCGGCAGACAGGATGGGCGGCACGCTGCAGCGCGGCGATGTTCTCAACAACACCTATGAGATCGACGAGCTGATCGCCATTGGCGGCACGGGCGAGGTCTATCGCGCGCGCAACCGGGCGGCCGGGCGCGAGATCGCGATCAAGATCCTGCGCCGCGAATATGCCGGCAACGAGACCTTCCTCGACCTGATGCGCCGCGAGGCCGCGGTTCTGCATGAGGTGCGCGACGATGCGGTGGTGCGCTATTACGACATCCTGCATTCCGACCTGCATGGCGGCTTTACCTTTCTGGTCATGGAATACATCCGCGGCGAGTCGCTGGCCGATCGCATGGCCCGCGCGCCGCTGGACGAGCCCACATGCCTGGTGATCGCCCGGCGGGTGGCGCAGGGGCTGAAGGCAAGCCATGACAAGAAGGCCTATCACCGCGATCTGTCGCCGGACAATGTCATCCTGCGCGAAGGCGATCCGGCGCGGGCGGTGCTGATCGATTTCGGCATCGCCAAGGATGTCAACGAAGACGCCCGCACGATCATCGGCGGTGGCTTTGCCGGCAAGTATCAATACGCAGCACCCGAACAGATCAACGGGCATTCGGACGGGCGGTCGGATCTTTACAGCCTTGGGATGACCCTGATCGGCGCCTTTCGGGGCGGTCCGCCCTCGGCCGGTGCCAGCAATATCGACATCCTGCGCGCAAAGGACGACCCGCCCGAGATCTCCGACTTGCCGGGCAAGCTGCGCCAGCTGGTGGGCAAACTCACCAATCCCGACCCGAACCAGCGCTTTCAGACGCCCGATGAGGTGCTCGGTTTTCTGAGCGGGTCGGCCATGCCGCCGCCTGCCGCCGAGCCTGCGCCTTCCGCCGCGCGCGTGACGCCCCCGCCCTCGGTGAGCGCACCGCGCCGCTCAAGCGGCGGGCTGGTTACGGTGCTGCTGCTGCTCGTCGCGCTGCTTGGCGGCGGGGGCTGGTATTTCGGGCTGGGGCCGGGCCGCGATCTGATCGCACCGCAGGCGCCAGAGGTCGAAAGCTACCGGATGGAGATCCTGATGGCGGGGCCCGGGCGCATGCGCGTCTCGGGCCATGCGCCCAGCGACGATGCGGTGGCCACGGCGCTGACCGCGCTCACCTCGCTCAACAACGGCACCTTGCCCGAGGGCGCCATCGAGGCGGCCCGCAATGTGCCGCATCCGGAATGGCCCAATGCGGTTCTGGCCATGGCCCGCGCGGCCTCGCGCATGCAGGTCTGGTGGATCTATGTCGAAGGGCTGGAGGCCGAGATCGCGGGCGA
>JBCBKN010000275.1:0-6505 GCA_038521775.1 Pseudomonadota bacterium
CGCTGGCGGGCTGGGATGCCGGCCAGATCCGCAGCTATATGCAGGCCCATGATCTGCCGCTGCATCCGCTGGTGGCCGAAAACTACCCCTCGATCGGCTGTGCTCCCTGCACCACGCGGGTGGCACCGGGCGAGGATGCCCGGGCCGGCCGCTGGCGCGGTCAGGCAAAGACCGAATGCGGCATCCATTTTGAGAACGGAACAGCCGTGCGCGCGCAGCCGGACCGGGTGATCGCCGCCTTTCCCTGACGCATTTTTGGCCGCGTTTCGGGCGCTTTTCGCGCCGCGTTCACCAACTCGCCAAGATCTGGCCATGCTTTCCCGCTAAGCCCGCCCTCATGAGGTTCTTGTTGCTTGCGGCGTGCTGCTTCGGCGTTGCTTTTCTGGTTGCCAGGGGCGAACTGCCCGGCTTCGCGCCCAGCGAGGAGCGGGTGCGCTTTGCCGACCGCTCCGGCCGGCTTCTCCTGTATTTCGACATGATGCAGCCCGACCTGCCGCTGATGGATGCCAGCGTTCAGGTCGAGGGTCCGGCGGGGGCCGAGCCGCTTATCGCCCAGCCCGGACAGGTGACCGTGGTGACAAGCTGGGCGAGCTGGTGCGGCGTGTGCAAAGCCGAAATGCCGGCGCTGCGGACTTTGCGCGCGGATCTGGGCGTTGAAATCCGGGCCGTGTCGGTCGAGCCGCGCGACGATTTTCGCACGGTCCAGGCCTTTTTGCGCCGCAACGGTGTGGCGACATTCGCGCCGCTGCGCGACCCGGCGGGGGTTCTTGGCCCGATGCTGGGCACCCGCGCGGTGCCGGCCAGCCTGATCGTCGACAAATACGGGCAGGTGGTGGGGCTTTTTCGCGGTGGCGCCCCTTGGCACAGCCGGTCCCTGCGCGGCTGGCTGCGCGCGCTTCAGCAGGCGCCGACCCCCGAAGACAGCCGCGTTGCCTATACCAGTTTCGTGAAATAGGGCGCAAAGACCGCCGCGGGGCGCATTCTTGACCCGCACCGCATTGCAGCATCGCAGTCGCGACCCTACTATCTTGAGGATCGGACCCAAGGGTCCGGCCCGTTCATGCTTGCAAACGAGCCATGCCGATGAAGAAGTCGACGCCGCCCTCCGGCGCGCGCAAGCGTCCCGGGCTGTTCGCGCAGATCCGGGTGAATTTTCTGACCGGCCTGGTCATCGTCGCGCCGGTGGTGCTGACCGCCTATCTGATCTGGACGGTGGTGACCTTCATCGACGCGCAGGTCGTGCCCTGGGTGCCCAAGATCTACAACCCGTCGACCTATCTTGACGCCTATATCCCCGGCTTCGGCGTGGTGATCTTTATCTTTTTCACCGCCACGGTGGGGGCGCTGACCAAGAACCTGTTCGGCCGACAGCTTGTGCGGCTGGGCGAGAGCTTTGTTGAGCGCATGCCGATCGTCCGCTCGATCTATAACGGGCTCAAACAGATCGTCGAGACGATCCTCAACCAGTCATCGACCAGCTTCAAGCATGCCGCGCTGATCGAGTATCCGCGCAAGGGCATCTGGTCGATCTGCTTTGTGTCGACCGAAAGCAAGGGCGAGATCCCGGGCAAGGCCGCCCAGCCAGAGATGTTCAGCGTCTTTCTGCCCACCACCCCGAACCCGACCTCGGGCTTTCTCCTCTTTGTGCCGCGCAAGGATGTGGTGATCCTGGATATGTCGGTGGAGGAGGCAGCCAAGCTCATCATCTCCGCCGGGCTCGTCACCCCGCCGACCGCAGCCGAGATCGCCGCCGGGAAACGCCCCGCGCCTGCGGCCCGCACGCCCGTCGCCGCGGGGCGCTGAGACCGCCTTCGCGGCCCTTGCCGGGGCCAGACAGCGCTATTGCGCCAGGTCCTGCCACCACCACACATCGGGCATGAACCCGATCCAGTCGCCGTAAAGCGGCGTGGGCTGGGGAAAGGCGAGCCGCGCGTCATGCGCGATCCAGCTTTCCGGCGCGTACCAGAACGGAACCACATAGCGGCCCGCCATCAAGAGCCGGTCGAGCGCGCGGGCCGCGGCGGTGAACTCGGCCCCGTCCCGGGCCGTGACCAGCGTCTCGATCATCGCATCGATGGCCGGGTCGGCCGCCCCCATATAGTTGCGCGTGCCCTCAACCGCGCGCCCGAGGCTGCCCCAATAAAACGCCTGTTCGTTGCCGGGGCTTAACGAGAGGCCCCAGGCATTCACCATCATGTCGAAATCATAGCTGTCCCGGCGTGCCGAATGCTGGGCTGTGTCGACGATACGCACCCGCGCCTCGATCCCCAGCCGGGCCAGGCCGTCAGCATAGATATTGGCAACCGCCTCGCTGTCGGTGGGGCGCAGCATGATCTCAAAGCCAAAGGGCTGGCCGTCGGCATTGCGCAGCACACCGTCGCGCACCTCCCAGCCCGCCTCGCGCAACAGCCGCGCAGCCTGGCGCAGGGCAAGCCGGTCAGTGCCATCCGCCGTGCCCTGAGGCAGCGCATAGCCCTCAAACACCCCTGGCAGGGCCGTGCTGCGAAAGGGTGCCAGAAGCGCTTCCACCGCCGCGTCGGCCGGGCCCGGACGCATCCCAAGGCCGGAATTGCCGAAATAGGAGGGGATGCGCGGAAAGGCGCTGCCATTGAGGCGCTGGTTGATCCAGGTGAAGTTGAAGGCAAGGATCATCGCCTCGCGCACCCGCCAATCGGCAAAAAGCGCCCGCCGCGTGTTCATGACGAAACCATGCATGCCGGTGGGGCGCCCATGCGGGATGCGGGCGCGGCGGATGCGCCCCTCACGCGCGGCCGCGAAATCATAGGCCGTGTCCCAGCGCGCCGGGTCGCCCTCACGCGCGAGCATGACGATGCCGGCGCGAAACGCCTCGAACCGCGCGTCGGCAGTGCGGAAGAACTCATAGCGGATGATGTCGAGATTGGCGCGCCCGCGCATCAGCGGCAGATCGCGGCCCCAATAGTCGGGGTTGCGGCGAAACTCGATGAACCGTCCGGCCTCCAGCGGGCCCACCAGATAGGCGCCCGACCCGATCGGCGGGCGCAGGCTGGAGGCGGCGAAATCCCGGCCCGCCCAATCGGCCTTTTTGAGGATCGGGCGCAAGCCGATGATCAGCGCAAGCTCGCGATCCGGCTGGGCGAACTCGAACCGTAGACTGCGCGGGCCGGTCTGGATGATGGCCGACACCTTGGCGCCGGTGGTGCGAAACCCGGGCAAACCCTTTTCGGCCAGGATCTCATGGCTGAAGATCACATCCTCGACCGTCACCGGGCTGCCATCGGAAAACCGGGCCTCGCGGCGCAAGGTGAAGGCAACCCAGGCGCGGTCGGGCGGGGTTTCGATTGATTCGGCCAACAGCCCGTAAAGCGTGAACGGCTCGTCCCAGGACCTTCCCATCAGCGATTCAAACACATGCGCCCGCATGCCCCAGGGCGCGGTGCCCTTCAGAATGAAGGGGTTGAGGCTGTCAAAACTGCCGGTTTCGCCCAGCACGATTCGGCCGCCCTTGGGCGCGTCGGGATTGACATAGGGCAGATGCGCATAATCAGGCGGAAGCACAGGATCGCCATGCATGGATATCGCGTGTCTCGGCTCGGCAACCGCAAATTGTATGATCGACACCCAACAGACAGTAGCAAGTAATAGAGGCAACCGCATCGGCATCCTCTCCTCCCTAACCCAGAAGAATTGCAGGCCAGGCCGGCGCGCGCCCGGCATTGTGGAAAAATGGGCTTGGCGGGGCGGCGTGCATTGCGTATCATTCCCCCACTGCTCGATAGGTTTCTTGCCTGTATGAAACCTGCCTCAACACTAAGCGCCTCCCTTGCGGAGGCGTTTTTTTTTGCGGCTCAACCGTCGCAGGCACGTCGCGTCGCGGTGCGGCACCCGACACGAAATTGATGCGCTGCAATATCGGCGGCCTCGCCTCCCGTCGCGACAGAGCGTATGATGCGGCCCGCAACACGTCGAGGGAGAAGCACATGTCCGTTGCAGGCAAGACGGCCGTCATCACAGGATCGAACTCGGGAATTGGTCTTGGCATTGCCGAGGAGCTGGCCCGGCTAGGCGCCAATGTGGTGCTGAACTCCTTCAGCGACACCGAAGAGGACCATGCGCTTGCCGCGCGGCTGGCCGACACGCATGGCACCCAGGTGCGCTATATCAAGGCCGACATGTCCAAGGCCGAGGAGTGCCGGGCGCTGGTCACCCAGGCGGCTGAGGCGATGGGCGGCGTCGATCTGATGATCAACAATGCCGGCATCCAGCATGTCGCCCCGATCCCGGACTTTCCCGAAGGCAAGTGGGAGGCGATCCTGGCGATCAATCTCAGCTCGACCTTCCACACCACCGCCGCCGCCCTGCCCCTGATGCGCGAGGCCGGCTGGGGGCGGGTGGTCAACATCGCCTCGGCCCATGGGCTGACCGCCTCGCCCTTCAAATCGGCCTATGTCGCGGCCAAGCACGGCGTGGTCGGGCTGACCAAGGTCACAGCGCTTGAGACCGCCGAAGAGCCCATCACGGCCAATGCGGTCTGTCCTGGCTATGTGCTGACGCCTCTGGTCGAGGCGCAGATCCCCGACACCATGAAGCAGTATGGCATGGACCGCGAGACGGTGATCCGCAACGTGTTGCTGGAGCGCCAGCCCTCCAAGGAGTTTGCGACGACCGCGCAGATGGGCGGCATCGTCGCCTTCCTGGCCTCGCCCGCGGCCGATCAGATCACCGGCACGACGATCTCGGTCGATGGGGGATGGACAGCCCTGTGACATGGCCAACTGGCGGCGGCCATCTGGCCGGGGCAGGTTGCGGCCAGCTGGCTCAGGCCGCCAACCGCTTTTGCTTGACCGGCTGACCCAAGGCGGTGCGGTTGGTGACGACGAAGTTGAAGTGCTGAAGATAGCCGGTGAGCGGCGCGTCCAGAAACATTCGCCCGAGCCGCAGCAGGGATGCGTTGTGCAGCTCCATCGTCAGGGTCACCCGCGTGCTGGCGCCCTTTTCTTCCAACAGCAGCGAAACGATGGGGGCAAGCCCGTGCATCACACCGCTGGTGGGCGCGGTCTCGATCTCCTGAAACACGCCCTCTTCGCAATCAAGCTCGCGCAGCGCGATCCGCTTCGGCCCGCCTGAGCGCTCGTCAAGCTCGATCACCAGGCGCGAGGGAAAGCGCATGTCCTTCAGAACCTGAGTGACCCGCGGGTCCCAGTGCCAGGCGGTTTCGGTCAGCGCCAGCGCGCGCCAGACATCGGAGCGGCTGAGCGGCACGACCATCCGCTCTTCGGCAAACCAGGGGCGGCTGAGGGTGACCCGGTCAAGCGGCCAGCTCAATGCCGCGACAAGCCGCGAGGCCACCAAGATCGCCAGGGCCAATGCGATGGCTTCCGACCAGACCCCGCCCGTTGGCACCAGCGCCGTGCCCAGGCCCTGAATGGGCTCGGCAAACACCCGCACGGGGATGGTGGCGATCAGCAGGCTGATGGCCTGATAGCGCAGACCTGGGGTGATCATGGCCACGGCGAGCACCAGCAGAACGCCGCCGGCGGTCGAGATGAACAGGCCGGGATAAGGTGCCGGGCCCGACAGCAACTCGCCCAGCAGCCAAAGACCGATACCGACAAGGATGAATCGTCTGTGGCGCACGTACTTGATCCAGGCCGCAATCATCAGGGCTCCAAACACAGCCCACACCACTCAACACCGCGCGGCCAACCATTACAGACGCAGATGTGTCACTTCGGTTACAGATAGCAATCATGACAGCCACACAATGACCGGTCAAGATTCGCAAACAAGACCTTACCGGGAGAGCCTGCGACGCGCTTGCACCTTTGCACCCCAGGCGGCTATGCTCGCGCCATGGTTCCGCTCGACATCATCTCCGACCCGATATGCCCCTGGTGCTACATCGGAAAAGCGCGCCTCGAGACGGCGTTGACCGGGCGTGAGGATCTGTTCGATGTGCGCTGGCGGACGTTCCAGCTCAACCCCGAAATGCCGGCAGAGGGCATGGACCGGAAAACCTATCTCGACGCCAAGTTCGGCGCCGATGCGGCCAAGCGGTTTTACGCGCGCATCGCCCAGGAGGCCGAGGCGGCCGGGCTGGCGGTGCGATTCGACCTCATAAACCGGACCCCCAGCACCATCGATGCGCATCGGCTGATCCGCTGGGCGCGGACCGACGGCGCGCAGGATCGGGTGGTAAACGCACTGTTTCGAAAGTATTTCGAAGAGGGCGAGGACATCTCAGCGCATGCCGTGCTTCTCGACGCCGCGCGCGAAGCGGACATGGATCCCGCTTTGGTAGAACGGCTTTTGACCGGCGAGGCCGACCGCGAGGATGTGCGCGAGGAGGACAAGCTGTCGCGCGAGATGGGTGTGACCGGTGTGCCAACATTCATCATCGATGGGCGCTATGTCTTGCAGGGCGCACAAGACAGTGCCACATGGACACGCGTGATCGACGAGTTGGGCGCGATTGCGCAATGACAGGCAGGCGCGGCGGCATGGCCAGCGCGATAAGGCCTGCACA
>JBCBKN010000276.1:0-6492 GCA_038521775.1 Pseudomonadota bacterium
GGTCGGATCGCTGGCCTTGCGGCTCGACACGATCGTCTGGATGCCCTGCCCCGCCAGCTCCCGGGCGGTGGCAGCGCCAAGCATGCCCGTGCCGCCTGCGATGAAGACCTTATCCATCCTGGCTACCCCATAATCGTAACAAGCCACAGCACCGATGACGGGAAGAAGATGAAGACCATGATCCGCGCCAGATCGGCCAGAAAGAACGGGATGATCCCGCGATAGACCTGGCCAAGCGACACATCGGGCAGCATCGAGGAGATCACGAAGACATTCATCCCGATCGGCGGTGTGATCAGGCTGATCTCGACCGCGACGATCATCACGATCCCCCACCAGACCAGCACCAGATCGGGGCGGATCGGCAGGCCGATGGCTTCGATCAGCGGCACAAAGATCGGCACGGTCAGCCAGATCATGGCCGGCCCGTCGATGACCATGCCCAGGATCAGAAAGCAGCCCAGAATGGCCATCACAACGCCCCAGGGGCCGAGGCCCAGCCCGGTGATGAAGTCCAGCACCTCGCGCGGGGCACCGGCGATGTTGACGAACTGGTTGAGCATCAGCGCGCCGAAGGCAACGGTGAAGACCGCGGCCGAGGTCTTGCCGGCCTCCAGCAGGGCGTCAAAGAAGATCTTCAGCGTCATCCGACGGCGCGCAATCGCGATGATCAGCGCGCCGCCAGCCCCGATGCCGCCACCTTCCGTTGCGGTGAAGACACCGAAGAAAATGCCGCCCATAACCAGCAGGAACAGCGCCATGACGCTCCAGATCCGGTAGATGCCCTGCATCCGTTCGGCCCAGCCCGAGCGTGCGCCCGGCGGTGCCCAGTCGGGGCGCACCACACAGACCAGGCGGATCGCAACAAGGTAGACCGCAATCGAGATGAGCCCGGGGATGAGCCCGGCCATGAAGAGCTGGGCAATGTTCACCTCGGCCAGCAGACCGTAGATGATGAGCGCCGTTGAGGGCGGGATCAGAATGCCGATCGTGCCGCCTGCCGCCACGGTCCCGGCCGAGAAGGCATCATTGTATTTGAACCGGCGCATCGCCGGGATGGCGACCTTGGTCATGGTCGCGGCCGTGGCGATGGAGGAGCCGGAGATCGCCGCCATGCCCCCGCAGGCCGCCACGGTAGAGGCGGCAAGCCCGCCGCGCAGATGGCCCAGCCACTGGTTTGCCACATCATACATGTCGTCGGCGATGCCCGACCGGGTGACCAACACGCCCATCAGAATGAACAAGGGCAACACGGAAAACTGCGAGTTCATCGCCAGGTCGATGACCTGCTGGCCGGCCACCGTGCCGGCGGCATCAAAGCCCCGCGGATGCACAAAGGCATAGCCGCAATACCCAACGAACATCAGCGAGAAAGCGAGCGGAAAGCCGGTTCCCGCGATCAGCAAAAGCGCCGCAATGGCAATCAGAAGCTCGATCATTGCCCGCTCTCTTCGCCGTATTTGCCTGCCCGCCAATTGCCGATCACAACCACGGCGAAGGCGAGGAAGCCGATAGCAAGCAGGGCCGCGAAAGCGCCCGAGAACGGCCAGAGAGGGATATCCGCCGCCTGGGTTGCCGAGCCACGCCGCAGATGCTTGGCCGCCTGGCCGTAGAGCTGAACGGCCAGAAAGGCGAGCATCGCCAGGCTGCCCAGATCGATCAGGATCAGCCGGGCGCGGTCGAGGGGGCGCGAGCCTTTGAACAGCCCGACCAGAAGGTCGACTTTGATATGGCCGCGCTCAAGCGTGATGATCGGGATTGCCATGAAGATGGTCAGCCCGAGCAGGACCGACATGAAGTCCTCAACCGCAAAAATCGGCTGGTTGAGAAAATAGCGGAACACAACCGAGATAAAGACCAGTGCCATGAGGCCCAGCAGGCAGAGCCCGGCGATACGAAACAGCACATTCATGGCCAGCGCCACCACGCGGCCGATTTTTGTGCCTTGGTGATCCTTCTCCATCTCCTCCCCCCGTCTTTTTTCTCCCCAGGCCCGCTCTTTGGCCGGCCTGGGATTTTCTGTTTGAAGGTCGGTTATTCAGCTTCCAGCTCGGCAATGATCGACCGGTAATAGGCGAGCGCCGCGGGGCCATCGATGCCGGCCTCTTCGGCCTTTTTCAGCCAGTCCTGCTCGATATATTGCAGCCTTGCGCGGGTCTCTTCGATCATCTCGGCAGAGGCTTCGACGATCGCGGCGCCGGCCTTCTCGAACTCTGCCATGCCGACCACGCTTTCTTGCTGCGCGATCGTGGAAAGTTTGATCGAGAGGGCCTCCTCGCCCGCCTCCAGGATGGCCGCCTGCTGCTCGGGCGTAAGGCTGTCAAAAACGTCACGGTTCATGATCACAGCAAAGGCGGGGCGGGAGAAACCGCCGGGGATGACCGTGACATTGTCGGCCACGCCCAACAGGCCCTGGATCTGCGCCGGGCCCGCGGGCACCACCGTGCCATCGGCCACGCCGCCGCTGACCAGCTCGAACATCTTGACCATCGGCGCGCCAACCGGCACCGCGTCCAGCGCTTCATAGCGGGTGGCATGCAGCGTCGAGGGGGCGACCAGTTTCAGCCCCTCCATATCCGAAACCGTGTTGACCGCCCTGCCTTTCACAAAGAGCTGTTCGTCGCCATGGGCAAACATGGTCACGGGCATGAGATCGCCCCATTGGTCCGCCGCCTGAAAGTACTTTACATGCGTGCGCCACAGCGCGATCGAGGCATGCTGGGCGGTTTTGGCCAGGCCGAAGATATCGGTGATCGACGGCAGGGTGATCTGATCGCCGCGATAGATGATCGGCACCACCGCAAGATCGGCAACGCCGTCCTCGACAATGTCGAAAATCCGCGGCGGCGGCGCCATGGGGGCAGACGGAATGGTGAGCTTCAGCGAACCGCCCGACAGCTCTTCCACCTGCTTGGCAAAGCCGACAAAGCCGATGGAGGTGATCGGTGCCCGGGCCGGAATATACACATCGAAGATAAGTTCGCGTGTTTCCGCGGCGCTGGGTGATGCAAGCCCGCCAGCCAGCAGCGCAGCGCCGGCGAACGCCGAGAGCGCCCGTTTGGTAAGTGTCAGCATTTGGTTCCTCCCTGGAACGGCACAGGCCAGACTTTCGCCCATGCCCGGATTCGTATGTTCAGTTCGAGCACAGCCAAATATAAAAAACAACAAAAAATATATTTTTTGCCGCAGCCGGGTCAGACCCCCGGCCATAGCGGCGCGGTCAGCGGTTGAGATCCGCAAACCGCCCACCGCTGCCCAGCATCGAGTGCAGGGGTTTGGGCGCCCGCCAAAAATCCGGGTCTTCGGCTGAATAGGCCGCGATGCGCTCCAAAATCTTCTCGGCACCGACCGCATCGGCGTGATGCAGCGGCCCGCCCAGATGCCGCGGAAACCCATAGCCGAAGAGAAAGACCGCATCGATGTCGGAGGGCTTTTGGGCAATGCCATCCTCCAGCACCCGGGCCGCTTCGCAGATCATTGCCGTGAGGATCCGATCGGTCAGCTCATGCGCCTCAAAGCTGCGCTGGGGCAGACCGATCTCGCCACGCACAGCCTCAAGCAGCGGCGCCAGTTCGGGGTTCACCTGTTTCTGGCGCCCGTCATAGTGATAGTACCCCATGCCGGACTTGCGCCCCAGCCAGCCCCGCTCGGCCATGCGCTGCTCCAGGCCAGCGGCCATGGCGGTTCCGGCGCGGGTGGCCACGCTGATGTCGATCCCCGCCAAATCATTGACCGCAAAGGGCCCAAGCGCAAAGCCGATCCCCTCCATCGCTGCATCCACCTGCGCGGGGTCCGCCCCCCGCAGCAAAAGATCATCGGCGGCATTGAGATAGTGATAGAGGATCCGGTTGCCGATGAACCCGTCGCAGACCCCGGCGCGGACCGGGATCTTGCGCAGCCGCCTGGCCAGGGCAAAGCCGGTCGCGGTGGTCTCTGGCGCCGTCTGCGCGCCGACGACGACCTCGAGCAGTTTCATCACATGCGCAGGCGAAAAGAAATGCAGCCCGAGCACATCCTGCGGCCGGCCGGTCGTCGCGGCGATGTCGTCGAGGTTCAGGGCCGAGGTGTTGCTGGCCAGGATCGCGCCGGGCTTGGCAATGGCGTCCAGCTGGGTGAAGATCTGCGTCTTTACGCCCATGTCTTCGAACACCGCCTCGATGATCAGATCGGCCGGGGCGAGCGCGGCCAGCCCATCGGCCAACTGCAACGCATTCAACCTTTCATCACGCTGCGCGGCGCTCAGAAGCCCGCGCTTGACCGCCCCCTCAAGATTGTGTGCGATGGTCGCCTTGGCACGGTCCAGCGCGTCGGCGGTCTGCTCGACCAGCGTCACCGGCAGGCCGGAGAGCAGGGCCGACGTTGCAATGCCGCTGCCCATCGTGCCGCCGCCGATCACACCGATCGAGGCGATGTCGCGCGGTGCTACTTTGGCTTCGGGGGTTTTCCAGACCGAACGCTCGGCAAAGAACGCGTGGATCAGCGCAGCCGATTGCGGGTCTTCCAGACAGTCGAAAAACAGACCCTGTTCGCGGGCAAGCGCCTCATCGCGCGGAAGGGTCGCGGCGGCAACCGCGTCGATGGCCCGTTTTGGCGCGTTCAGGAAGGGCGTTCGGGCAGCGATGCTGGCTCGCGCGGCGTCCAGAACGCCGTCATCGGGCTCAAGCGTCAGATCGGTCGAAACCCGGGCCTGCATTGTGCCATCGGCCAGGGCGCGCGCCGCCTGCGCGGCCATCGCGGCGGGCTCACCCTCCTCAACCCGGTCGATCAACCCCAGCTCCAGCGCCCGGGCGGCATCAATGGGCCGGCCCGAGGTGACCAGCGTTGCCGCCGCCTCCCAACCGGCCAGCCGGGCGGCGCGGATGCAGCCGCCAGCCCCGGGGATCAGGCCGATATTGACCTCCGGCAGGCCCAGCTTTGCCTTGGGATGCGCAATACGAGCATGCGCGGCGAGCCCCATCTCGAACCCGCCGCCCAGCACATTGCCATGCAGAATGGCGGCGATCGGGGTGCCGCAGCTCTCGATGACATAGGTGACATCCGGCGGAAGCGGCGCTTGCTGTGGCGCGTTCATTTCGGAAATGTCGGCCCCGGCGCTGAACCCAGGCCCGATGCCGTAAAGCCCGATGGCTTTGACCTCCGGCTTTGCATCCAGCTCCGACAACGCCGCCACCAGACCCTGCCGCAGCGCATGGCTCATGGCGTTCACCGGCGGATTGTTCAGCGCAATGGTGGCAACATCTCCGTGGATCTCGACATCGATCATCCCGGGGCTCACAGCACTTCAAAGAGGCCGGCCGCCCCCATGCCGCCGCCGACGCACATGGTGACCACCGCGTATTTCGCGCCGCGTCGCTTGCCTTCGAGCAAGGCGTGCCCGACCATCCGGGCGCCCGACATGCCATAGGGATGGCCAATGGCAATCGCGCCGCCATTCACGTTCAACCGCTCATCCGGGATGCCCAACTGGTCACGGCAGTAAAGCACCTGCACCGCGAAGGCCTCGTTCAACTCCCAAATACTGATATCGTCGACGCCGAGCCCGTGCGACGCCAGCAGCTTGGGCACCGCCAGGGCCGGGCCGATCCCCATCTCATCGGGGGCCACGCCGGCCACGGCCATGCCCATATAGCGGCCCAGCGGCTCCATTCCGCGCTGTTCGGCCAGCTTGCCCTCCATCAGCACCGCCGCCGAGGCCCCGTCGGAGAGCTGGCTGGCATTGCCCGCCGTCACGCAGCTGCCCGTCGCGACCGCCTGTCCGCCGGACCAGACCGGCTGAAGCGCCTGCAGGTTTTCCAGCGTCGTGCCGGGCCGGTTGCACTCATCCCGCTCCAGCGTGACCTCGCGCTCCGAGACCTCGCCCGTCTCGCGGTCCTTCACGGTCATCACGGTCGTCAGCGGCACGATCTCATCGGCAAAGCGGCCCGCATCCTGCGCCTCGGCCGTGCGGGTCTGCGAGCTCAGCGCATAGGCATCCTGCACATCGCGCGAGATGCTGTAGCGCTCGGCCACAACCTCGGCGGTTTCCAGCATTGGCATGTAGAGGGCCGGAACCTCCTCCATCAGCCCGGCATCCGGGTAGATCTTCCAGTCGCGGTTCTGGATCAGGCTGATGCTCTCGCACCCGCCAGCGGCCACCACATCCATGCCGTCGACCATCACCTGCTTGGCGGCGGTGGCGATGGCCATCAGCCCGCTGGCGCATTGCCGGTCCATCATCTGGCCGGCCGTGGAGTTGGGCAGACCCGCCTTCAGCGCCACCTGCCGGGCCTGGTTGAAGCTCGCCTGACGCTCCTGAAACGCCGTGCCGAGCACCATGTCCTGCACCTCGCCCGGCTCGACACCGGCGCGCGTCACCGCATGGGTCAGCGCGTGGGCGCCCAGGGTCTGCGGCGAGGTCGCGTTGAACGCACCGCGATAGGCCTTGCCGATGGGGGTGCGAGCGGTTGAGACGATATAGGCGGCGCGCATGGGGCGATCCTCGAATTGCCAAAA
>JBCBKN010000277.1:0-6488 GCA_038521775.1 Pseudomonadota bacterium
CTGCATGATCTGCGCCCGCTGCGCCGCATGGCCATGCGGGCCGGCATGAACACCGCCTGAGCGCCGGGCGACAACGCGCGCCCCTGCGCCCGCCGGCACATGTGTGGGCTTGGCGACGCTCTCTGATCTGAGAGCCGCACCAGACCCGGACGGGCGCTTTTCTCGGTGGGCCGGACGCCCAGGTCCAAAGCCCCCACAGCCAGGACCATCCGACCGGCTGGCCCCCCGAAGCCCTCCGACGGCCCCCCGAAGCCCGCCGGGGCCCATCCAAAAAGAAAACGGCGCGGAGATCCGCGCCGAGTGGTCAGCTTTCAGGCTCTTGTTATCCCTTCCTGCTCGATGGGCTTCAGTTTGGCCTGAATGCCGGCCTGCGGGACCCGAGGGAGGGACCCCGCAAGCCTGGGGTGTCTCAGCTGCAGCCCGAGGTTGCGCCGCAGCTGTTGCATTTCAAGCAGGTGCCGTTGCGCACCAGGGTGAAGTTCCCGCATTCGCCGCAGGGATCGCCCTCATAGCCCTGCATGCGCGCCTGGGCCCGGCGGTCCATCACCGCAATCCCGGCATCGGCCACGGCCGAGGCCACAGCCTCCGACACACCCACGGTTTCAACCGCATGGCCTGCGCCGCCGCCGCCCTGCAGCACCAGAAGCTCTGGCGGCAGACGCTTGCGCAGATAGCCCGTGGAGGACACCTGCCGGATGATCTCGCTGGTTTTTTCCAGCGTCGCCTCGGACGGGGTCGCGACATTCGGAACCGGGGCTTCGCCCTCATCGGCGCCGCCGCCCAGATCATCGATCGCCGCCGGGGGTGCGACATGGGCAAGATCGGTGCGTTCCAGATAGGAGATCGCAAGCTCGCGGAAGATGTAATCCAGGATCGAGGTTGCGTTCTTGATCGAATCGTTGCCCTGCACCAGGCCCGCGGGCTCGAACCGGGTGAAGGTGAACTGGTTGACGAAGCGTTCCAGCGGCACCCCGTATTGCAGGCCGATGGAAATCGCGATGGCGAAATTGTTCATCATCGCCCGGAAGGCCGCGCCTTCCTTGTGCATGTCGATGAAAATCTCGCCCAGGCGCCCATCGCTGTACTCGCCCGTGCGCAGATAGACCTTGTGCCCGCCAACCACCGATTTCTGGGTGTAGCCCTTGCGGCGCTGCGGCAGAACCTCGCGGCCGCGGGGCACTTCGCGGGCCACCTCGCGGATGACGACCTTCTCGACGATCTTCTCGGCCACGATCTGGGCGCGGGCGGCCGGCGTTGCCTCGACCAGCGCGTCCTCGGCCTCCTCGTCATCCTCAACCAGCGCGGCGGCCAGCGGCTGCGAGAGTTTGGAGCCGTCGCGATAGAGCGCATTGGCCTTGCAGCCCAGCTTCCAGGAGAGCTCGTACGCCCCCAGGCATTCTTCGATGCTCGCCGTGTTGGGCATGTTGATGGTCTTGGAGATCGCACCCGAGATAAAGCTCTGCGCCGCCGCCATCATGCGGATATGCGCCTCGGCCGACAGGAAGCGGCGGCCCTTCTTGCCGCAGGGATTGGCGCAGTCGAAGACCGGCAGATGCGCAGGATCGAGCCCTGGCGCGCCCTCAATGGTCATCGCCCCGCAGATATGGTCGTTCGCGGCATCGATCTCGGCACGGGTGAAGCCCAAATGCCGCAGCAGATCGAAGCCCGGATTGGCAAGATCGGCCTCCGCCACCCCCAGCGTGTCGCGGCAGAACGCGGCACCCAGCGTCCAGGGGTTGAGCACGAAGCGGATGTCGAAGGCCGCGGCCAGTGCGCTTTCCACCGCGCCGATCTGGTCGGGTCCAAAACCGCGCTCGGCCAGGGTTTCGGCATTGATGCCCGGCGCGCCGTCCAACGTGCCATGGCCGACGATATAGCCCACAATGCCGCGCACCGCGGCCGCGTCATAGCCCAGCCTCTCCAACGCGGCGGGCACCGAGCGGTTGATGATCTTGAAATACCCGCCACCGGCGAGCTTTTTGAATTTGACCAGCGCGAAATCGGGCTCGATCCCGGTCGTGTCGCAATCCATCACCAGACCGATGGTGCCGGTGGGCGCGATGACGCTGGCCTGGGCGTTGCGATAGCCATGCGCCGCGCCAAGCCGCACGGCCTCATCCCAGGCCGCCCGGGCCAGATCGACAAGCCGCGCATCCGGGCAGGCCTCGGCATCGAGTTTGACGGGAGGCGTACGCAGCCCCTCATAGCCCCCCGTCTTCCCCCACTCCGTGTCGCCCGCAGGCGCGTCGCAGCCGGCCGCGCGGGCATGGTTGCGCATGACCCGCAGCATCGCATCGGCGTTTTCCGCATAGCCCGGAAAGGCCCCCAGATCGGCCGCCATCTCGGCCGATGTGGCATAGGCCGTGCCGGTCATGATCGCGGTCAGCGCACCGCAAAGCGCGCGCCCCTCGGCGCTGTCATAGGAGAGCCCCAGCGTCATCAAGAGCCCGCCGATATTGGCATAGCCCAGGCCCAGCGTGCGATAGCGGTAGGAAAGCTCGGCAATGCGCGGGCTTGGAAACTGCGCCATCATCACCGAGATTTCCAGCGTCACCGTCCAGATGCGGGTCGCGTGGATATAGGCCTCGGCGTCAAAGCCATCCGGGCCCAGAAAGGCCAGCAGGTTCATTGAGGCCAGGTTGCAGGCCGTGTCGTCGAGGAACATGTATTCCGAACAGGGGTTCGAGGCGCGGATCTCGCCCCCCGCCGGGCAGGTGTGCCAATCGTTGATCGTGTCGTGGAACTGCACGCCGGGGTCGGCACAGGCCCAGGCGGCATGGCCGATCCGGTCCCACAGATCGCGGGCCCGCACCGTCTTGGCGATTTTGCCATCGGTGCGGCGGATCAGATCCCAATCGGCATCGTCGCGCACCGCCTGCAGGAACGCGTCGGTGAGACGGACGGAATTGTTGGAGTTCTGGCCCGAGACGGTCAGATAGGCCTCGCCATCCCAATCGGCATCCAGCACCGGGAATTCGATGCTCTCGATCCCCTGCTCGGCGTAATGCAGCACCCGCTTGATCACGTTTTCGGGGATCATCGCGCGCTTGGCGGCCCGGATCGCCGTCTTCAGACCCGGATTGGCGGCCGGATCGGTCGGGTTCGCGCCATCCCATGCCTTGATCGCTGCAAAGATCGCATTGAGATGCTTCTCATGTGCCTTCGAGCCGGCCACCAGCGAGGCGACCTTCTGCTCCTCGCGCATCTTCCAGTCGATGAAGGCCTCGATATCGGGATGGTCCATGTCGCAGATGACCATCTTGGCCGCCCGCCGTGTGGTGCCGCCCGATTTGATCGCGCCGGCCGCGCGGTCGCCGATCTTGAGGAAGCTCATCAGACCCGAGGAGCGCCCGCCCCCGGTCAGATGCTCGCCCTCGCCGCGCAGGTCCGAGAAATTGGTGCCGGTGCCCGAGCCGTATTTAAAGAGCCGCGCCTCGCGCACCCAGAGATCCATGATCCCGCCCTCATTGACGAGATCATCGGCCACCGACTGGATGAAGCAGGCATGCGGCTGCGGGTGTTCATAGGCCGAGCGCGAGGCGGTCAGCTTGCCGGACTTCCAGTCGACATAGAAATGCCCCTGGCCCGGCCCGTCGATCCCATAGGCCCAGAAAAGCCCGGTGTTGAACCATTGCGGCGAGTTGGGCGCACCCATCTGGGCGGCGAGCATGTGCCGCATCTCGTCATGATAGGCCGAGGCATCGGCTTCGGAGGAGAAATAGCCGCCCTTCCAGCCCCAATAGGTCCAGGCCCCGGCCAGCCGGTCGAAGACCTGGCGCGCCGAGGTCTCGCCCACTGTCCGCTCGCCCTCGGGCAGTGCTGCCAGCGCCTCTTCATCGGGAACCGAGCGCCACAGAAACTCCGGCACGCCCTTTTCGCGCACCCGCTTCAGCCGCGCCGGAACCCCGGCCTTGCGGAAATACTTCTGGGCCAGAACGTCGGCTGCAACCTGGCTCCAGCTCTCCGGCACATCGAAGCTGTCCAGCGCAAACACGACCGATCCATCGGGGTTGCGGATCTCCGATTGCGCTGAGCGAAAGGCGATGTCTGCATAGGCGCCATCGCGCTCTCTGGTGAATCTGCGTTCGATTCGCATTCTCTGTCCCCATATCTTCCCAGCTTGCCCCCGGGAAGGGACAAGAGGCTGCCGTGCCGCCGAGGCACCGACATTTTGTTTGATCCGGCTTTGCGCCCCCTCGATTGCGGTCAATCCGCAACCGGTAGTGGGTGGCGCGCCGTGGACCACAACATTTCCTCGCGACGCGGCATTCGTCAATGATGAAATTCATCGATCTGCCATATTTTGTGTTTGACAGAGCGTCCACCACCACAGCTGGGAGGACGAACAGGGAACCTGGTAAGAAACCGTTAATCCTCTCACATCCCGCGCGGTCGTATGCGGCAGGCCGATGCGGTCGTTTGCGACATGCAGATGTCGCATGGGGTGATGCGCCCAGCCGCGCTTCGCCCGAAGGCTGGGCGCGAAGGGAGACCCGCCATGCCTGATGGAAACGATCTGACCCGAGCGTTGGGCGATGTGATGCGCCCGGTGGGCGAGGCGCGGGGCCTGCCCAACGCGCTCTACACCGATCCGGCCGCGGAGGCGGTGGAGCGTCAGCGCGTGTTCCTGGGCGGGTGGTCCTGCATCGGCTTTGCGCATGAGGTGCCCCAGCCCGGCGATGCTGTGCCGATCGACCATCTGGGAACGCCGCTTTTGATGCTGCGCGACCGCGACGGGCAGCTGCGGGTCTTTGAAAATGTCTGCCGGCACCGGGGCATGATCCTGGTCGAGACGGCCCGGAATTTTCCCGGCGTGATCCGCTGCCCCTATCATTCCTGGTGCTATGCGCTGGATGGGTCGCTGCGCGCCACGCCGCATGTGGGGGGGCCGGGGGTCAACCATCATGCCTCGGTCGATCGCAGCCGCACCGGGCTGACCGAGCTGCGCAGCGGCGTCTTTCTGGGGGCGGTGTTTGTGACATTCTCCGCCCATGCGCCGGAGTTTGAGGACTGGATCGCGCCGCTGACCGAACGCTGGAGCGATTTTGCGGACCGTCCGGTTTTCCATGGCGGGGCGGAGGCGAGCTTTGCCCTGGAGCTCTCGGCCAACTGGAAACTGGCGGTGGAGAATTATTGCGAGAGCTATCACCTGCCCTGGGTGCATCCCTCGCTCAACACCTACTCAAAGCTCGAAGATCACTATCATATCGAGATGCCCCGCTGCTTTTCGGGCCAGGGCACCACGGTCTACGCCCCCGATCTGGGCGAAACCGCTTTCCCCGATTTCCCCAATTTGCCATCACGCTGGGCACGCGCGGCGGAGTACATCGCGCTCTATCCCAATGTGCTCTTCGGCGTGCATCGCGACCACACCTTCGCGATCCGGCTGGAACCTCTGGGCCAGGGGCGAACGCGCGAGCATGTCGAGATCTTCTACAGCACGCCCGAGGCCGCAACAGGCGCGGCCTTCGCCGCCAGCCGGCAGGCCAACACCACCCTTTGGAAACAGGTGTTCAAGGAGGACATCTTCGTCGTCGAGGGCATGCAGCGCGGGCGTTCGGCACCGGGCTTCGATGGCGGGCGGTTCTCGGCGGTGATGGACAGCCCCACCCATTGTTTTCATGACTGGGTGGCCGACCGGTTGGCACGCTGATGCCGTCCGCTGCCCCCGCAACAGCGGCTGGGTCGCCATCACACGCAGCGCCAATGGCATGGTGGCAGATCGAGGCGGCGCTGAGCGATGCGGGATGCGCCGAGCGTGCGCGCCTCTACGCCCAGGCCGCCGACCTGGCCGAGGACCCGGGTCAGCGGCGCTTTCTGCTCACCCATGCCTGGGTTCACGCGCTGAGCGCGGGCGACGCCGGGCAGGTGTCTGAGTTGGAGGATGCCCTGCACGCCTTGGGCGGGCTCTGACGGGCGCGGCCGCGCCTCCTCCCCCGGTTCGCTCAAATTCGTTGAAAAAGTGATTTCGCGCATAGCGCGAGGCGATGCTGCCGTGCAACTCTCCACCGGCCGGGTGGGGGCGATATGTCCGGTTGCGCGAGGGGTTTATGCCAAGCTGTTCACGAAACGAGGCCGAAGATGCGGCGTCCAGCCGTCAGGTGCAGTTCCTGGTCGCACATACCGTCGAAATTCTGGTGATCGGTCTGACCCTGGCCTTGCTGGGGACGATGATCACGCCATTGGTCCACACGTTCGGGCTGATCGCGCTGGTCCTCGCGGTTGCCCTGGTCGTCGCCCGGCTTCGATCGCGGGCCTGAGCCGCCGCTGGCAGGCAAGCAGGTCGTCAGGCAGGCAGCGTCCCCGCCAGGTGCTTTCAGACAATGCCTCTCAGCGTTGCCGGGACCGCGCGGCATCGCCTTTCAAAACAGGCCGCCCGCGGTCGCGCAAGGCCGCGGTCATCAAGGCCACGCCCAGCGCGCCGAGCGCCGCAAAGAGGGCGGCAAAGAGCATGGCGGCCGCCACCGTGCGCAGCGGCAGGATCACGC
>JBCBKN010000278.1:0-6471 GCA_038521775.1 Pseudomonadota bacterium
AAAAGTTGTTGCTCGGCGCGGTCAGTGCAACGCCCGTCCCCTCCGCCCAGCCCGCATGGATAGCGGCCGAGCCGCCGCGCCCACCTGTCTCGCGTTTCACCGCAATCCGATAGCTTGCGGGAGCGGCGGCCGGCGTGACCAGCGAGTATTGCCGCCAGGCCCCGGACGGCGTCTCGACCCCGATATGCGCCCCGGGCTCGGCATCGGGAAGCACGCCGCCATCCGCGGGCGTCAAAACAAACTCGCGAATGGCCGGGGTCAGATCCCGCATCGCGGTCACAATGGCCGATATCGTTTCTGGCACATTGGCCTCCCATCGCCTGCCGGAAAATAATTAGATACCTAATTTTACCTTGTCAAACCGGCCGTCGCTGGTATCGTGACCATGACATCCCTGACCGGACAGGTGCACCGATGCTCAGCCGCGCAGAGAACGACATTCTGACCCAGGTCGGACCGGGCAGCCCGATGGGCGGTCTGATGCGGGCGCATTGGACCCCGGTCTGTCTGAGCGAGGAAATCGGTGAGCGCGACGGGCCGCCACTGCTGGTCGAGGCGCTGGGCGAGCGGTTCGTGCTGTTTCGCGACAGCGACGGCCGGCTGGGCCTGCTCGATGAGCTTTGCCCGCACCGCAAGGCCTCGCTGGTGCTGGGCCGCAATGAGGATTGCGGGCTTAGATGCCTCTATCACGGCTGGAAATTCGATGTGACGGGCAAGGTGGTCGCCATGTCGTCCGAGCCCGAGGGCAGCCCGCTCAAGGACAAGGTGCGCGCGCGGAGCTACCCGGTTGAGGAATGGGGCGGCTTTGTCTGGGCCTGGCTGGGCGACCCGGCGGCGATGCGGCCGTTTCAACGGCCTGCCTTTGCGCCCTCGGCCGATCAGCAGATCTCGATCCTCAAAATCCGCGTTCCGGCCAATTGGGCCCAGATCACCGAAGGCCAGATCGACAGCGCGCATTCCTCATCGCTCCATTCCTCGGACATGGTGCCGGCCCGGGTCGAGGGGGCGGCGGCCGATGACACAAGCTGGTACCGGCCGTCGACCGACAAATCCCCCCGGATGCAGACCCAGACCACCCCCTATGGCTTTCACTACGCCGCGATCCGGCGGCCGATCAAAAGGGCCGCGACGCAGAACTACATTCGCGTGACCGAATACATCGCGCCCTATCAGTCGCTGATCCCGCCCAACTCCTCTTACAATGTGGCGACCGTGATCGTGCCCATCGACGATGTGAGCTCGATGTTTCACTTCATCGCCTGGGGCGAGCCGGAGACAACGCCGGACACGGCAAGCTGGCGGGCCTTTGCCCATGCGGTGCCGGGCGAGGATCTCGATCCGCATACATGGGAAACCTACGGGACCATGGCCAACCGGTTCCGCCAGAGCCGGGCGCGGATGAAAGAGGGCAATTTCACCGGCATCCAGGGCATTCCGAACCAGGACATTGCGATGTGGGTCTCGATGGGCCGGCGGGTCGATCGCAGCAAGGATGTGCTGGGCGCCTCGGACCTTGCCATTGTCGAGTTCCGGCGGCTGATGGTGGATGCGGCGGTCCTTGCCGCCCAGGGCGGGCCGGTGCTTGGCACGGATCCCGAAATCGTTCAGGCTCAGATCGCGTCCTTCGAAGGCGTTGTGTCCAAAGAGGCCGATTGGCGCGATCTTGTGCGCGATGCAGCAAAAAAGGTGGCGGCAGAATGAACATCGAAAACCCGATCCATCCGCATCTGGCCGAGGCCTATTCCGAGATGGGCCAGCATTCGACGATCCCGCTTTGGGAAATCTACCACAAGCTCGTCTCCTTCGCGCCGAGCTCGATGGGCGTGCCCTATGTCTGGCGCTATGCCGATCTGCGCCCGCTGCTGATGGATGCCGGGCAGCGGATCTCGGCTGAAGAGGCCGAACGCCGGGTGCTGGCGCTGAAAAATCCGGGGCTCGAGCGTCCGGGCATCGCGCAGACGCTCTTTGCCGGGCTACAACTGGTGCTGCCGGGCGAGGTCGCGGCCGCGCACCGGCACACCCAGGGCGCGATCCGCTTTGTTCTGGAAAGCTCGGGCGGCTACACCGCAGTGGAGGGTGAGCGCTGCACCATGCAGCGGGGCGATTTCATCACCACCCCGAACTGGTGCTGGCATGATCACGAAAATACCGGCGACGGGCCGATGATCTGGCTCGACGGGCTCGACATCCCGCTGGTCAACTTTTTCGGGGTCAAATTCGCCGAGGAGAACGAGACCGACCAGCAGCCGATCTACCGTGCCGACAATGACAGCGAGCCGCGCTTCGGGCGCGGGCTGCGGCCCTTTGCGGGCGCCGATCAGAAGCCCTATTCGCCGATTTTCCGCTACCCCTACGGACCCAGCCGCGATGCGCTGATGCAGATCGCCGCCAGCGACGAGATCGACCCGCGATATGGCCACAAGATGGTCTATGCCAACCCCAATGATGGCGGGCATGTGCTGCCCACGATCGCGGCTTTCCTGCAGCATCTGCCGGCCGGGTTCGAAACCGTTGCCACCCGCTCCACCGAAAGCACCGTCTTTTGCGTGTCCGAAGGGCGCGGCACGGCGATCATCGACGCGACCGAGTTCACCTTTGAGGAGAACGACACCTTCGTGGCGCCCAACTGGACCCAGATCCAGCTCAAGGCAGACACCGATCTGGTGCTGTTCAGCTTTTCCGATCGCGCAGCGCAGGAGAGGCTGGGGATTTTTCGACAAGACGCCTAAAGGCGCTTAGGGAGGATACATGAGACTATCGACCTGGATCGGCGCCGCGGCGCTGACGCTGATGGGCTCGGCCGCGCTGGCCGAACCCTATGAGTTGAAAGTGGCCAGCTATGTGACCGGCAAGCATGGCATGTCGCAATGGATCGACGCCTGGGCCGCGGCGCTGGAGGAGAAATCCGACGGGCGGCTGAGTTTTGAGATCCTGCATGGCGCGCAGATGGGCCCGCCGCCGGCCTATTACGACCTTGCCGCGAACGGCCAGGCCGACATCACCTGGGTGCTGCATGGCGCAACGCCGGGCCGGTTCGAGCTCACCGAGATCACCAATATGCCGTTTCTGTTCTGCTCGGCCGAGCAGGCCACGCGGGTGATCAACGACCCGCGCCTGCGGGCGCTCATCGACCCCGAGCATCGCGGCGTCAAGGTGCTGGCGACCTTCATGCACCCGCCGGGGCAGATCAACATGAAGGGCGGGCCGGTCCTGGCGGTTGAGGATTTTCAGGGCAAGGCGCTGCGCCCGGCCTCACGCGCGGTGGGCCAGTTCATCGCCCGGATGGGCGGCAAACCGGTGGGCCTGCCCCCCACTGCCATGGCCGAGGCGCTGCAAAAAGGCACGATCGATGGCACGATGATCGATTATGGCGGCGGCGGTCTTGCCTTCCAGCTGGGGCCGTTCCTGACCGATATCACCGAGGTCTATGCGTATTCCGTCTCCTTTGCGCTGGTGATGAACCCCGACAGCTTTGGCGATCTGCCCGAGGATCTGCAGACGATGATCGATGAGAGCTTTGTTGATGTCTCGACCGAGATCGGCCAGGTCTGGGACCGGCTCGACGCCATCGGCAAAAAGGTGCTGGTCGATGCGGGCGTGACCATTCATGAGATGCCCCAGGCCGAGCTTGCCAAGCTCAAGGCGCTGGGGGCCGAGCTCACCGAAGAGTATCTTGCGACCCTGAGCGACAAGGGCAAGCCGGCCGCAGAGGTCATGGACATGGTCTCGGCGCTGATCGACGAGGTCGGCCCTGTCGGGTTGGGATGTCAGTAAGGCCGAGGCTGGAGCGCATCCAAAAGGGGCTCGCGGCGCTGGTGACGGCCGCGGCCTCGCTCTGTCTCTTTGCCATGATGGGGGTGGTGGTCGCCGATGTGGTGCTGCGCGCGGCCAACCCGGCCTGGCGCATTTACGGCGCGCTCGATCTGGTGGAGTTCTCGCTCAACTGGACCCTCTGCCTGTCAATCGCCGCCGCGCTCTTTGCCGGACAGACGATCTCGGTCGATCTCATCGACCGGGTCGACCGGCGCGGATTGCTCAAATACGCCGGTGCTCTGCTGCTTTTGATGATCCTTGCCGTCATGGCCTGGCAGACGATCCGCCCGGCGTTGAATGTGCGCGAATGGGGCGAGGAGACGTTTGATCTGGGCCTGCCCAAATTCTGGTACTGGATCGCGATCTGGGCGGGCCTGGGCCTGGCCATCCTGGGCTGTCTGCTGAACCTGGTCTCGCAGGCCCGCCGAAGATGACGCCGGAGCTTATCGGCGTTCTGGGCATCGCCGTTCTGATCGCCGCGATTTTCCTGCGCGTGCCTGTGGCCGCGTCGCTGCTGATCGTCGGGCTGGGCGGCTATTGGGCCATCGATGGCGCGCGCCCGGCGCTCTACACACTGGGCGAGGTGCCGTTTCGCATCGCCCAGGCCTATTCGCTGTCGGTGGTGCCGCTTTTTCTGCTGATGGGGGTGGTGGCAGCGCGCACCAAGATGGCGACCGAGCTTTACACCGCGGCGAATGCACTCTTTGCCGGGATGCGGGGCGGGCTGGCCATGGGCACGGTCGGGGCCTGTGCGGGGTTCGGGGCGATCTGCGGATCCTCGCTGGCCACCGCCTCGACCATGACGCGGGTGTCGATCCCGCAGATGCGCAAGCATGGCTATTCCGATGCGATCGCCGCCGGGGTCGTTGCCTCGGGCGGGACGCTGGGCATCCTGATCCCACCCTCGATCATCTTGATCATCTACGCCATCATCGCGCAGGAAAGCGTGCCGGTGCTGTTTGCGGCAGCGCTTTTGCCCGGGCTGCTGCTGACGCTTTTGCATATCGTGGCGCTTTGGGTGCTGGCGCGGCTGCGGCCCGAGGAGATCCCCGCCGGCACGCCGCCCTCGGCCGGGCTTGCGGCCATTCTGGGGCTCTGGAAGCTTGTGCTGCTCTTCGGTGTGGTGATCGGCGGCATTTTTGCGGGCTTTTTCTCGCCCACCGAGGCGGCGGCGATCGGGGCGGCCATGGCGATTGTTCTGGGCTTTGCCAGCCGGCAGCTCAGCCTTGCTGCGCTGATCGACAGCTTTGCCGAAACCGTGCGGACCACCGGCACGCTGTTCCTGATCGTGCTCGGTGCCTTTATGTTTGCCGCCTTCATGGTGCAGTCGCGCATCCCCGCCACGCTGGGCGGCTGGATCGAGGCGCAGGAGCTGGGCGCCCTGGCGATCCTCCTCTTTCTGGTGCTGGTCTATCTGATCCTGGGGTGTTTTCTGGATTCGATCTCGATGATCCTGATCACGGTCCCGGTCTTCCTGCCCATCGTCGAGGCGATCGGCTATTCGGCAATCTGGTTTGGGATCTTTCTGGTCATCGTGGCCGAGATCGGGCTGATCACCCCGCCGGTCGGGCTCAACATCTTCGTCATTCGCGGCCAAGCGCCGGACATCCCGATCACCGCGATTTACCGGGGCATCCTGCCCTTTCTGGTGGCCCAGCTGGTCGGTGTGGCGATCCTGATCGCCATTCCCGGCCTCGCGCTCTGGCTGCCGACCTGGCTTTACTGAACGCGCAGCGTGAGCCGGCCCAGATCGGGCGAGGTCACCGCAATCTCATCCCCCGGCTGGACCGGGCCGACGCCGGCCGGCGTGCCGGTCATGATCACATCGCCGGGGTGGAGGGTGTAGAAGGTCGAGCACATCTCGATCAGCTCGGGCACCGATCGGATCAGCAGGCTGGTATCCGCGCTCTGCCGCACCGCGCCATTGACCTGCAGCTCAAAGGGGATCGCTGCGGTGTCGGCAATCGCATCGGGCGTGACCAGCGCAGGCCCCAGCACCGAGAACCCGTCGCAGGATTTGCGCATCGAGCGGTCCTGCTTGCCCCGTACGGTCATGTCGAGCGCCAGGGCAAAGCCCGCCACATAGGCCAGCGCGTCCGCGGCCTGCACCGCCTTGGCGGGCCGGCCGATGATGACGGCAACTTCACCCTCATAATCCACCCGGTCCATTCCGGCCGGCAGATCGATCGTCGCGCCGGACCCGATCAGCGATGAGCCCGCCTTCAGAAAGCACCCGATCTCGTCGATGGGATGCACCGTCCGGCCCTGATGCAGGTCGCGGTCCTGCTGGGCCTCATCCAGATGCGCGTGGTAATTGACCGGCGCGCCGATGATCTTTGAGGGTCGTGCGACCGGCGCCTCCAGCGTGACGGCCCCAAGCGCAAGGCGCGGGGCGCTGGCCGCACGGCTTTCCAACGTCGACATCAGTTTCGGCAGGCGCGCGATGACCGGGTCCGCAAACGCAGCGGACCACCGATGCGCGGGCAGCGTGTCCAGGGCAGCACTTACATCGGCGATCTGGTCGCCATCGAGCAGCCCCAGCTGGTCGGAGTTGAAGCGACACAGTCTCATGGCGCCACCCTTTGCGCGGTGAACTCAAAGCGAATGGCAACCGCATAGCCCGCGGTGCCCTCATCGGGCGCGGTGTTTGCGCCCAGC
>JBCBKN010000279.1:0-6436 GCA_038521775.1 Pseudomonadota bacterium
GCATTATGGGTGTCGGGCTGACGCGTCTCGACCACCGTGCGGCCGCGGGTGTGGGTGCCGGTGAGCTCTGCCTCCAGCCGCACCGTGGCAAAGGAGAACAGGTCGGGGCGGATCAGCGCAACCGCGGCGACCGGGTCATAAAGCGCCATGCTCGGCCGTCCACGCTCCAGCGCAATGTCGAGATACCCGCCCAGAAGATCGGCCATCAGGATGGCGTTGCGGCCGGCGCCTGCACGCAAGCGGCTGATATGATCCTCGGTCACCTGCACCTGCCGGCAGGCGTCGAGATCGATCATCCGGATCGGCACCTGGCGGGCCAGCAGAACCGCCAGCGCCTCGGGGTCGGCGAGCGCGTTGAACTCGGCCGAGGCGGTGTGGTTGCCCGATGTGACCCCGCCGCCCATCCAGGTGATCCGTTCGATGCGGGTCAGAAGATCGGGGCGGATCAGCGCCAGTGCGGCGAGGTTTGTCAGCGGGCCCAGGGCGAGGATCTGGGCCGAGGCCTGCCCCCCCAGCCAGCCGGCCAGCGCGGCCACGGCCTCTGGTCCGGCACGATCCGGCGCGTCGGGCAAGTTGGTGCCGCGGCTGCGGATGCCGGTCTCGCCGAGGATATGGGTGATGTCGAGCAGCCCGCCCAAAAGCGCCTGATCGGCACCGTGATGGACCGGGATCTGCCAGCCAAGCGCCGCCTTCGCCCCGGCCGCGTTGCGGCGCACCTGGGCAAGGCCCGTCACGCCATGGGTGAGCGAGATGCCGTCGATCGGGGCATGCGCGGCCAGAACGCAAATGGCGAAGATGTCGTCGGTGCTCATGTCGGTGTCGACCCAGACGCCCATCGCTCAGCGCTCCAGCCTGACCGCGGCGGCACGGGGCAGATCGAAGGCGATGTCGGCACCGGGTGAAAGGGGCGGGTCCTGGGCCGGCGTGTCGGCCTTGATCAGGCCCATCGGCGTGTCGATGACATAGTCGCGACGCTCACCGGCAAAGGCCGCGCCGGCAATGATGCCGCGATAGGGACCCGCGCCCAGCCGCACCGCGCCGGGCCGCCAGGCCAGCCAGCCCGCTTGCGCGCCGGTTTCGCCTTCGCCCTCGCTCTCGCCCAGCGCGTCGTCGGGCAAGATCGTCTCAAAGCCCACGAAATCGGCGACGAACCGGCTGGCCGGCGCGGTGTAAATCGCCTCCGGGCTGCCGATCTGCTCGATCTGCCCCTCGCGCATGACCACGATGCGGTCGGCCAGGGCCATCGCCTCGGCCTGATCATGGGTGACAAAGACCATGGTCACGCCGGTCTGGCGCTGCACGCGCTGCAGCTCCATGCGCATCTCAAGCCGCAGCCGGGCGTCGAGATTGGAGAGCGGCTCGTCGAGCAAGAGCACCTTGGGCTCCATCACCAGGCTGCGCGCCAGGGCCACGCGCTGCTGCTGCCCGCCGGACAGGGCGGCCGGAGCGCGATCGGCAAAGGCCTCCAGCCCCACGGTTGCGAGCCCCGCCTTCACCCGCGCGTCGAGATCCGAGACCCGCTTCAGCCGCAAGCCGAAGGCGACGTTCTCATAGACGGTGAGATGGGGAAAGAGCGCATAGGATTGAAAGACCAGCCCCACCTCGCGCCGCGAGGGCGGCAGCCGGGTGACGTCGCGACCGTCGATGACAATCCGCCCCGAACGCGGCGACAAGAGCCCGGCAATCGCGCGCATGGTGGTGGTCTTGCCACAGCCCGACGGGCCCAGCAGGGCCACAAGCTCGCCCCGGGCGATGGTCAGATCCAGGGCGGCGACCGCCACGGTCGGCCCATAGGCGAGGGTGAGCTGGTCAAGCGCCACGAAGCTTGCGGATCCAGGCTCAGACATAGCGCGAGAACCCCAAAAACCGCTCGGCGGCAAAGACGATGCCGACCGAGAGGAAGGCGAGCAGGGCCGAGAGCGCGGCGACGGACGGGTCGTAATTGATCTCCATATAGGCGATCATGTCGATGGGCAGGGTCCGCACCCCGGGGCCGGAGAGAAAGAGCGAGACCGGCACCTGGTTGAAGCTGGTCACAAAGCCCAGGATGAAGGCCGCCAGCACCCCGCCGCGGATATTTGGCAGCACCACGCGGCGAAACGCGCCCGCCCGGCTGCACCCCAAAAGCAGCGCGGCCTCCTCGATATCCACCCGCAGATTGTCGAGGCTCGCCGTCACCACCCGCACTGCATAGGGCAGGACCAGCGCGGTATGCGCCAGGAAGAGCGCCGTGAGAATGCCCACCCCGGTGGGGATCACCAGGTACTGCAAGAGCGCAAGGCCCACGATGATGCCCGGCACGATGATCGGGGCGGAGACGATCAGGCGGATGGTCTCGGCCCCCGGCACGCGGTAGCGCACCAGCCCATAGGCCGCCGGCACCCCCATCAGCAGCGCCGCCAGCGTGCCGCCCACCGCCAGAAACATTGAGACGGCGAAGCTTTCGCGGAAGCTTTCGATCTCAAAGACCTTGACCACCCATTTCAGCGAAATCCCCTGCGGCGGAAAGGCCAGCGAGTTGCCCGCCGACAGGGCCGCGGCGATGATGATCAGGAACGGGCCGATCAGAAAGGCCAGCACCAGCCCCAGCGTGATCCATGTGGCCAGCCGGCTCATGCCGCCCTCGCGCGGCGGGCGCTGGCCATGCGGCGCAGCAAAAGATTGGCCGAAAAGCTCATCACGATCAGGATCATCGCAATCACGCTGGCCGAGACAAAGTCATTGGCCACCGTCACCCGCTGGTAAAGCAGCGTCTCGAGCATCAGCACCTTGGCCCCGCCCAGGATGGCGGGCGTGATATAGGCGGTGAGCGCCCCGGTGAAGACCAGCGTGCCGCCGATCACCAGCCCCTCGCGCGTCAAGGGCAGCACCACGCGCCAAAAGACCTGCAGCCAGTTCGCGCCCAGAATGCGCGCGGCCGGGATCGCATCGCGGGGCATGTTCTCCATCGCCGAGACGAGGCTGATGATCATCAGCGGCATGAAGAGCTGCAAGAGGCCAATAAAGACCGCCGTTTCGGTGAAGAGGATCCGCAGCGGGCTGTCGAGGATGCCCATCCCCACCAGCGCCTCGTTGACAAAGCCGGTGCGGCCCAGGATCACCAGCCAGGCATAGGTGCGCGCGACCGGCGAGATCATCAGCGGCAGGATCACCAGCCCGAAGACCCGGCCGCGGGTGGTGGTGTCGAGCCCCACAATGGCAAAGGCCGCGGCATAGCCGATCACCGCCGAGGTGCCGGCCACCAGCAGGCCAAGCTCCAGCGTGCGCAGGAAGACCACCCGGTTGCGGGGGCTTGCGAAGAAGTCGATATAGCCCTGCAGCGTCCACGCGCCTTCGATCCGAAAGGCCTCCGAAAGCAGGATGCCGACCGGCAGAAGGAACAGCGCCGCGGCGAAGATCGCCGCAGGCAGGGTCAGGGCCAGCGCTTCGGCGCGGCTGGTAAACATGGACCGACCGCGCCGTCAGGCGGCAACATCCCGACAGGGCAGCACGGCTACTGAACGACCTTGTCGTTCCACTGCTCCAGCCAGGCATCGCGCCGATCGAGGATCACCGCGGGTGGGATCAGGTCGAGCGTGGCGACCACATCGGCGCCATAGGTGAGGTTGGCCGCGATCTCGTCCGACACCACCACCTCGGCATTGGCCGGGCTGTCGATCAGCGCCTCTGCAAGCCTGGTCTGCACCTCGGTGGAGAGCCAGTAATCCATGAATTGCAGCGCCAGCTCCTCATTGCCGTTGTTCGCCGTCATCACCATCACATTCATGCCGCCGGTCTGGCCTTCCTTGGGCGTGGCCCAGGCCATGGGCAGGCCATTGTCCTTAAACCGGCCCCAGGCGAACCGGCCCACCGGGGCGGCCCAGATCTCCTCTTGCTGCATCAGCTGTGCCAGCTGCGAGGAGCGCACGTAAAAGGTGACGATGTCATCGGCCTTCTCGCCCACCGCCTCCATGGGTGCGGCCAGGGCGGGGTCAGTGTCGCCCAGCGCCTTGCCCAGCATGTAAAGCGCCGGCGGGCCCTGATTGGTGGTGACATCGGGCAGCGCGACATTGCCGGCCAGTTCGGGCGACAGAAGATCGGCCCAGCTTTCGATGGTCACCTTGTCGGTGCGATAGACGATGGAGGTGGCATAGAAGGTGTAGCCCACGCCCAGATTGTCGCCCAGCGGGTCCTTGGCGATGTCATAAAGCTTGCCGTGATTGGAGAGCGCCGCGATGTCGATGGGCTGCAACAGACCCTTGCGCGCGGCGGCCAGCGCGTCATGGGTCGACAGCACCGCCATATCGATGACCGGGTCGTCCTTATTGGCCTCGATCTTGGACAGGCGCTCGACCGAGTTCCCGGTTTCCACAACGATGTCGCAGCCGCAGATCGCCTCGAATGGCTGATAGACCAGCTCTTCAAACTCATCCTGGCTGAAGCTGTAGACCGAGATGGTCAGCGTCCGCTCCTGCGCTGTGGCCGCGGCCGTGCTGACAGCAAGGCCGGCAATGGCCGCGGCAAGCGGACGGGCAAAGCTCCGTTTGGTCATGACACCTCTCCCAATTTGATGGCAGTCCGGCCCCCACGCCGGCTCCCCTTCATGATGGCGCGATCGTGCTGCGCTGCGGCAAGCCTAAACCGGCCGACGCGGTGGGGTCCAGTCTTGGCGGCCCCGCGGCCAGGATTGGCCGCCGATCTGGCGCAGTGACCCCGCCCTATGCCCCGCCATATGCCCCCGTGCGCGACACGCTGGGCACTGTCGCCGTGCTGGTGCGCGGAGGCTGCCATCGAAAGACTCTGTTAACCGCAGGATTTCGGAGCATTTGAACGAAAGGCGGTTCGATGCTATTGCTAAAACTGTAGTCGAGTTGTGCAGGAGTGGCGTGATGAACCCCTATGGCGACGTTGTTCTCGGTCTTGATCCCACCGCCCTTTACATCGCCAGCGCGGTGCAGGCCTCGGTGGCAATGCTTGTTGTCGCCGGCACGGTTTGGGGTCTGTCGCGGCTTGCCCGCTATGCCCTGCTGCGGGGCTGAGGGGTCTCGGTTCACCCCATGCGGGGCCCTTCAGGGCTGAGGGTCTGGGGGTTGCGACATGGCCGCCTAGACCGCGGGATGTCCTGAACGGTCGGGCAAAAGAAACATGCGTCGGGCGATGTCCGAGTGCAGACGTTCTTCCGAATACCACGCCTGCAACGCCTGTTTGCGCAACAGATCGGGATGCGCATCGGCAAACGCCTCCCAGCCGGCCCAGGGGCTGCGCGACAGCCGCTCGGCGATCAGGCTTATGAACGCATAGGTGATTGTCAGATTGACCTTTTCCGGCGCACCCGCCTGGGCCGCGATGCTGCGCACGCCTTTGGCATAGATCGACACCGCATCCACGAAGTCATATTTGCGCAGGAGATCGACCGCGACGCGGACATGCTCGGCATGGTGAAAACGCGCAGCGTCAATCTGGTGGCGCTCAAACGCTTGGGTCAGCGCGCTGATGCGGTGCGTCTCGGTCATGCCCTGTCATCCGGAAACTTGTGGCTGTCCGCAGCCGTCCACTCAAGATCATAGACATCCTTGAGCTGGGCGATCTTGCGCAGCGTTTCGGGCGAAAAGGGCGGCTTGTTCTCCAGGCTGTGCAGCGCGATGCCCTCGACAAGATCGCCCAGCGACATGTCGAGATGCTCGGCAAGCCCCTTGAGCACCTTCAAAAGGCGCTTTTCGACCCGGATGCCGGTTTGGATGCGTTCTATGCTGCCTGCCATTTTGGTACATTACCAGCAATGTACCAAGGTAACAAGACACCACACCCGTTAGAACAGAAAATACCGCTGCGCCATGGGCAGGCTTTCGGCCGGCTCGCAGGTCAAAAGCTCGCCATCGGCGCGCACCTCATAGGTCTCGGGATGCACCTCGATGACCGGGGTGGCGGCGTTCAGCACCATATCGGCCTTGCCGATGCCGCGGGTGTGTTTGACCGCCAGCACCTCCTTGGCCAGGCCCAGCTGGGCGCCGAGCCCCGCGGCCTGGGCCGCCTCGGACACAAAGGTGACCGAGGAGCGTTCCTGCGACCGGCCATAGGCGCCGAACATCGGCCGCGTGTAGACCGGCTGCGGCGTGGGGATCGAGGCGTTAGGATCGCCCATCTGCGCGCAGGCAATCGTGCCGCCGACCAGCACCATCTCGGGCTTCACGCCGAAAAAGGCCGGGTTCCACAGCACCAGATCGGCGCGCTTGCCGGGCTCGACCGAGCCGATCTCATGCGCGATGCCATGCGCGATGGCCGGGTTGATGGTGTATTTCGCCACATAGCGCCGGGCGCGCAGATTGTCATTCTCGCCCGTCTCCTCGGCCAGCCGCCCGCGCTGGCGCTTCATCTTGTCGGCGGTCTGCCAGCTGCGGATGATCACCTCGCCCACGCGCCCCATCGCCTGGCTGTCCGAGGCGATGATCGAGAAGGC
>JBCBKN010000280.1:0-6419 GCA_038521775.1 Pseudomonadota bacterium
GACGAGTATCTGGCGGTGATGGACATGACGCAGGAGTTTTACCTGCAGACCATCGACCGGGTCTTTCAGCGTCGCCTGCTTGCGGTCGGCGCGTTTCGCTACCGCGATGCGCTGGTCGAGCCGGCCGCGATCCAGGATGTGGCGCTGATGACCATCGAGGGCGAGAAGGACGACATCACCGGGCTGGGCCAGACCGAGGCCGCCCATGATCTGACGCCCAATCTGCCGGCGGCCCGGAAGGAGCATTTCGTGGCGCCCAAGGTCGGGCATTACGGCGTCTTCAACGGCTCGCGCTTTCGCCATGTCATCCAGCCGCGCATCCGCGATTTCATTCGCGCGCGGCGCGTGCCGGTTCGGGGCTGACGGCAAGGGCTGACCTCGGCTGCGTTTCCGGCCGGCCCGCGTCGGGTGCAGCCACGGGTGCATCGGGTGGCAGCTGGCCGCGCCCATGGCTGGAGCAGATGACAACGCGGTTTCGTCTTGATGATCCTGCCACGGATGTCGCGCTGCGACGCTCGGCCCGGGCCCGGCGTCTGACCCTGCGCATCTCGGCGCGCGACGGTTCGGTGCATCTTACCGTGCCCCCGCATGTGGCGGAGGCCGAGATCCGCCGGTTCCTTCAGTCCCAGGCGGGCTGGCTGCGCAGCCGGCTTGCCGCCGCGCCGCGGCGCATTCCCGTCACCCATGGCGTGGCCGTGCCGTTCCTGGGCATGCCGCATCCGGTGCAGGCGGCGGCGGGCAGGTCTCCGCGGATTGCCGAGGGCGCCATTGCCGTGCCCGGACCGTCCGAAACCGCAGGGCGGCGCGTCGCGGCTTTGCTCAAGAGCCTCGCGCGCGACCGGCTGACGGAAGCGGCCGATCGCTATGCGGCGGCGCTGCGCCGTGCGCCCGGTCGGATCACCCTGCGTGACACCGGCTCGCGCTGGGGCTCCTGCACCTCCCGCGGCGATCTGATGTTTTCATGGCGGCTCGTGATGGCGCCGGAAGCGGTGCTCGACTATGTCGCCGCGCATGAGGCGGCGCATCTGGTTGAGATGAACCATTCGCCCCGGTTCTGGGGCCATGTCGCGCGGCTCCGGCCCGACTGGCGCATCCAGCGCGACTGGCTTCGCAGCCATGGTGCCGATCTTCTGCGCTACGATTTCGGCTGACCGCACAGCCAGGCCGAAACCGCGCCCCTTCTTCTTGGCGGAACTACTCTCGGGGGGTCCGGGGGGCAGACAGCCCCCGGCGGTCGCAAAGGGGCCCCGGTGTCACCGGTCAAGAACCGCCCGCCTCACCGATCGCCATAATCCGTCTCTTCGCCGGGAGGGGGCTCGGCCGCGGTGTCGGCGTCCAGCCCCAACCCGCGCAAAACCGCGCTCAGGATGCTCTCGGCCTCGGCATCCTCCGGCGTTCTCTGGGCCAGTTGCAGACCCGAGGGCGGCGCCGGCGACGCACTGGGCAGCGGCCGCGGGTCGGTGCCCGCCAGCAGCCGCGCCATCACCTCGCGGAAAATCTCCGCCGGCAACCCGCCGCCGGTCACACCGGTCAGCGGCGCGTTGTTGTCATAGCCCATCCAGACCGCAACCACGTGATCGGCCGAAAACCCGATGAACCACGCATCGCGCGCGGCCGAGGTGGTGCCGGTCTTGCCGGCAAGCGGATAGCCCGGCACGGCGGCGCGCCGGCCCGTGCCCTCCTCGATCACCGTCTGCAGCATGGCAACGATCTGGCCCGCCGCCGGCGCGGGCAGCACCGCATTGCTCTCGACCCGGTCGGTCATGCCCAGCAGCGTCTCATTGGCGCCGCGCAGGCGGATCTCGAGCAGCCCATAGGGGGTGACCTTGCGCCCGGCATTGAGGAACGTGGCATAGACGCCGGCCATCTCGATCAGCGGGGCCTCGGTGGTGCCCAGGGCAATGGCAGGTCCGGGCGCGAACTTGCCCGAAATGCCCAGCGCCCGAGCCAGCCCCAGCACCTGCTGGCGTCCCAGCTCCTCGCTGACCCGCACGGCGGCGGTGTTGACCGAGCGGGCAAGCGCCTCGGTCAGCGTGATCTCGCCCAGATAGAGGCGGCTGTAATTTTGCGGCGACCAGCGGCCCGAACCCGGCACATTCAGCGTCAGCGGCGCGTCAAGCACCCGGTCCTGCGGCGACCAGCCCGCGGCCAGGGCCGCTGCATAGATCACCGGCTTGAAGATCGAGCCGGTCTGGCGCAGCGCCATGGTCGCGCGGTTGAACTGCCCGGCCTGCGGGGTGATCTCGCGCCCGCCGACCAACGCCCGCACCGCGCCGTCGCGCGACAGAACCACGATCGCCGCCTGCGCCTGCGACCCCTCGCGCACCTTGGTGGCAAAGACCTGGGCCAGGGCCTCCTCGGCCGCGCGCTGGATCTTGGGGTCGAAGGTCGTCCGGACCTCCACATCCTCGGTGGTGGCCCGGGTCAGGTAATTCGGCCCCGCCGACATCACCCAATCGGCGAAATAGCCGCCGGCCCGGTCTGCCGCGGCCTGCGACAGCTGGGCCGGATTGGCCAGCGCCTCGGCGGCCTGCGCGTCGGTCAGAAACCCCTGCGCCCGCATCAGGCCCACGATCACCGCCGCCCGGTTCTGGGCCGCGGCAAGGTTTGAGGTCGGCGCATAGCGCGACGGCGCCTTCAAGAGGCCGGCCAGCATCGCGGCCTCGGCCGGTGTCACTTCGCGCGCGCTTTTGGCGAAATAGCGCTGGGCCGCGGCTTCGAACCCATAGGTGCCCGCGCCCAGATAGACGCGGTTGAGATAGATCGAGAGGATGTCGGCCTTGTCGTATTTCAGCTCCATCGCCAGGGCGAGCGGGATCTCGCGCAGCTTGCGCGACCAGCCGAGCTGATAGTCCAGAAAGACCACCTTCGCCGCTTGCTGGGTCAGGGTCGATCCGCCCTGGACCAGATCGCCGGCCTGAATATTGACCAGAATGGCCCGGGCAATGCCGATCGGGTCGATGCCGGGATGCTGCCAAAAGCGGCGATCCTCGGTCGCGATGATGGCGTCGATCAGATGCGGCGAGACATCGGTGGCCGTCAGCGCCCCGCCATACTGATCGCCACGCCAGGCAAAGACCGTGCCGTTGCGGTCCAAAAGCAACACCGAGCCCTTGTCGCGACCATCGAGCAGATCGGCCAAGGGCGGCAGGGCGGCAAACTGATAGCCCGTCGCGAGCGCCACGACCACGGCAACGACAGCGCTCACGCGCCAGCCGACCCGCCATGCCAGCCGCAGCGCAAGACCGAACACCCGGCGCAGCGTCCGCTCAACCAGACCGGGCCCGGTGGGCGGGCGGTCTGCCCGTTTCCCTGGCGCGCGCTTGGGGCGCGGGGCCTCCGACGCCGCCTCGCCGGGCTTTGCGCCGCGCGACGCAGGCCGTTTGGGCGAAGCCGCTGACATGCGCTCCGGCAATTCGATCGACGGGGGCGGAGCCCGCAAACTCGGCTCCTTGCGGTCGCGACGCGACATGACTTTCCTGCTCGATGTTTCTTCTGCGTGGCGGGCATCTTATGCCGTTTGCGGAGATTTGTTGAGCGCCGATTGCTGCGGCATTTGCCCGGCCTGCAGGGCCTCGCACCGGCGGCTGAACCGGGAAACGGGGGCCTGATTGCCGAATTTTCAGGCAGGTTGCCTGAGAGTTCGGCAAAAACGGCGGCTCTGCCGCACGGAAACACCGGCCATATGACATCCCTAGTGTTTTAGAGATTTGTTTTCAGCGCGTTATGGGATTGCCGCAGAAAGTGGCATGGCGCTTGCTTTCTACACATGACCAGACAATGGCGTCTGGATGACATTCGAATAAGGGGGACGTGATGAAACTCATCATTGCCGTCATCAAGCCCTTCAAGCTGGAAGAGGTGCGCGAGGCGCTGACCGGCGCTGGCGTGCAGGGGCTGATGGTCTCGGAGGTCAAGGGCTATGGCCGCCAGTCGGGTCACACCGAGATCTATCGCGGCGCCGAATATGTCGTGAACTTCGTGCCCAAGATCAAGCTGGAGCTCGTCGTGCCCGACGATCAGGTCGAGAAGGTCGTCGACATCGTGGTCACCACAGCGAAGACCGGCAAAATCGGCGACGGCAAAATCTTCGTGCTCGGTGTTGAACAGGCGGTGCGGGTGCGCACCGGCGAAACCGGCAACGACGCACTCTAAACACACAGAAAATCCAGACATGACGGGGGATTCTATGAACTTTCTGAAGAAGATTGCGGCGGTGTGGGCGCTTGCCCTGCTGCTCGCTTTGCCCGCCTGGCAGGCCCAGGCGCAGGATGATGAGGGTCCATCGCCGGAGGCGGTGGCGGCTGCGGAATCGGCCTATGACGCCGGCCTTGCGACGATGAAGGAGGAGATGTCGGCCATTGCGGCGGCCGCAGCGCAAGACGCCATTGACGATGACGATGCAGAGACCACCGCGGAGACGGCGGCGGCCGAGACCATCGCGAAATACTTCGACTCGATGCTCTACGGCGATTTCATCTTCACCACCGTGCTCTTCCTGATGGGCGGCTTCCTGGTGATGTGGATGGCCGCGGGCTTTACCATGCTCGAAAGCGGGCTGGTGCGGTCGAAAAACGTCGCCATGCAATGCACCAAGAACATCGCTCTCTTTTCGGTGGCGGGCATCGGCTATTACCTCATCGGCTACAACCTGATGTATCCGCTGGGCAGCTGGTCGATCGGCACCGATGAGACGGGCGGCTATCTGGGCGCATTTGGCGTGGCGATCCTGGAGGCGGTGGGTGTCGGCGCGGCGGATGCCGACGATATCGGCTATTCCTCGACCGGCTCGGACTATTTCTTCCAGCTGATGTTCTGCGCGGCGACCGCCTCGATCGTCTCGGGCGCGCTGGCCGAGCGGATCAAGCTCTGGCCCTTCCTGATCTTCACCTTCCTTCTGACCGCGATCATCTACCCGATCCAGGCCTCCTGGAAATGGGGCGGCGGCTTTCTGGACAGCCAATGGGGCTTTCTCGACTTCGCCGGCTCGACCGTGGTGCATTCGGTCGGTGGCTGGGCAGCGCTCGCCGGTGCCATCATCCTTGGCCCCCGTCTGGGCAAATACGGCAAGGATGGCAGCGTGAACCCGATGCCGGGCTCGAACCTCGCCCTCGCCACGCTGGGCACGTTCATCCTGTGGCTGGGCTGGTTTGGCTTTAATGGCGGCTCTCAGCTTGCCATGGGCTCGGTCGGCGATGTGGCCGATGTCAGCCGCATCTTCTCCAACACCAATGCCGCTGCTGCCGGGGGTGTGGTTGCGGCCGCGATCCTGACCCAGATCCTGTACCGCAAGGTCGATCTGACCATGGCGCTGAACGGTGCGCTGGCCGGGCTCGTCTCGATCACCGCCGAGCCGCTGACGCCCACGCTGGGCCAGGCCACGCTGATCGGTGCCGTGGGCGGCGTGATCGTGGTCTTCACCGTGCCGCTCCTCGACCGCTTCAAGATCGACGATGTGGTCGGCGCCATCCCGGTCCACCTCTTTGCGGGGATTTGGGGCACGCTGGCGGTGCTGTTGACCAACAGCGATGCCACGCTTTCCGGCCAGCTTGTGCCGATCATCATCGTCGGTGTGTTCGTCTTTGTCGTCAGCCTGGTCGTCTGGCTCATCCTCAAAACCGTCATCGGCATCCGTGCCAGTGAGGAGGAAGAGATCAACGGCCTGGACATGGGTGAGCTGGGGATGGAGGCCTATCCCGAGTTTACCAAGAGCACCTGACGCGACGGGGTATCCCCAGGGGGGCTGTGGACGGGCCCCCCCGCCTGAAAGCCCGGGCAGGTGGCCCGGGCTTTTTTTTGTGCCGGTCGGCGTGGGTTCGGACCGTGCGTGTTGGGATTGTGCGGGTTCGGGTGGCACGCGCGGGCGGCGGGCGCGCCGCGCCCGATGGCTCTCGACTGCCTCGGTCGGAGCTAAGCGGGTCACCGAGGCAATGGGCCAGGGCCAGTGGACCGGCGTCAGCGGCTTGGCGTCGGCGGGTCTGCGTCAGCGGCTCGGCGTCAGCGGGTCAGCGGGGCCCGCCGATACCCAACAGCCTCGGCGATATGGGCCTTGCCCACCCGCTCGACACCGGCGAGATCGGCAATGGATCGGGCAAGCCGCAGAACGCGGTGATAGGCCCGTGCCGACAGGCGCAGGCGCTGTGCCGCATCGTCGAGCAGGCGCTGGCCGCTGGCATCGGGGCGGGCGACCTCGTCCAAGAGCTGCCCCGCGGCCTGGGCGTTGAGCCGCACGCCGCTGCCCGCATAGCGGGCAGTCTGTGCCTGCCGCGCATGGGCAACGCGCTCGGCCACCCGGGCCGAGCTTTCGCCCAAGGGCGCCGCGGCAATCTCGGCGGGGGTGAGGGCCGGGATCTCGATCTGAATGTCGATCCGGTCGAGCAGCGGGCCGGAGACGCGGGCCTGATAGTCAAGCCCGCAGC
>JBCBKN010000281.1:0-6380 GCA_038521775.1 Pseudomonadota bacterium
GATCAGCCGGCCCGAAGCCTAGTTGCGCAGCGCCTGAACCCGCGCGGCATAGGCGTTCGCTGCGGCCTCATTGCCCAGCTGCATCTCGGCGCGGCCCGCCGCGATCAGCGCCTCGACGTGATCGGGGTCGATGGCCAATGCGGTCTTGGCCTTCTCAAGCGCTTCGCTGGGCAGGCGCCGCTCTTCCAGCACCCGCGCATAATCGGAAAAAAGACCCGCCTGACTGTCATCGAAGGCGATCGCCCGGTCAAAACAGGCCCGGACCTGCGTCAAGGACGCATCAAGCATATGTACGGCCACAGCCAGGCCCCAATAAGCGCCCTGCATGGGAATGCCGTACTCCTTGGCCGTCACCAGCAATTCGACCGCATCCATTGGCCGGTTCTGCCGAATGGCGTCCCAGCCCGCGCCGATGGTCTTGCGCGTCTCCGCGGCGTCATAGCGCTGGCCGATGGGCGCTGTCGAACAGCTCCAATCCAAGGCGGCGAGGGCGCGCGTTTCGCGTGCGGATTGCTCCGGTGTGGGCGCGCCGCAAGCGGTCAGCGCCAAGGCCAGAACGAGTGCCAGATGCCCAACGCGCGGCATGATCAGCGCAGCCCGTCGGCGACCAGCCGGTCATGGACATAGCCCTCGACCAGACCGATCATCTCCTCCATCCCGGGCTCAAAGAAATGGTTCGCCCCGGCAATCGGCTGATGGGTGATCGTGATGCCCTTTTGCTGCTTGAGCTTGGCGGCAAGCTTGTCGACATCGGCAGGCGGGCAGATCCGGTCAGCCTCGCCATTGATCAGAATGCCCGAGGAGGGGCAGGGCGCGAGGAAGGAGAAATCATACATGCTGGCCGGCGGCGAGACCGACACGAAGCCCGCGATCTCGGGCCGCCGCATCAAAAGCTGCATGCCGATCCAGGCGCCGAACGAGAAGCCTGCCACCCAGCATTGCCGCGCATTGGGGTTGAGCATCTGCAGATGGTCGAGCGCCGAGGCCGCATCCGACAGCTCGCCGATGCCCTGATCATACTCGCCCTGGCTGCGCCCCACGCCGCGGAAATTGAACCGCATGCAGGTAAAGCCCAGCCGGTGAAACGTGTAATGCAGGTTGTAGACCACCTTGTTGTTCATTGACCCGCCATATTGCGGGTGCGGGTGCAGGATGATCGCGATCGGCGCGTCGGCGGTCTTCTGCGGATGATAGCGGCCTTCCAGACGACCATCCGGTCCGGGAAAGATCACCTCGGGCATGGGCGCGGCAGCTCCCTCATCTCGGCTGCGCCCGGCACGTCGTCATCGCTTGACGGGAGCGCTTGGGCATCCTAGAAACATTCTAAACTACCGCCCCAAGGATGGGATGGCGTTGGGCAGTGGCTTCACCTAGGCCTTGGCCCTGACCGCGTCAAGTTGTCGTCACTATTCGGGACATGTCCGGCCACATCGAGAAGATCCAGCATAACGTGATACCCCGCAGACAATGAAAGTCGGCTTGCTATGAAGCTCAGCACCAAGGGACGCTATGCAATGATCGCGCTGGCCGATTTGGCGCGGGAGGGTGCAGTTGCCGGCGACGGGCCGCTTGTGCCGCTTGCAGCGCTGGCCGAGCGGCAGGAGATCAGCCTTGCCTATCTGGAGCAGCTTTTCGTCAAGCTGCGCCGCAGCGGCATTGTGGAAAGCGTGCGCGGCCCGGGCGGCGGCTACCGGCTGGCGCGCCCTGTCGATCAGATCCGGGTCTCGGAGATCCTGGACGCGGTCGATGAGACGATGGATGCGCTGACCCGCGGCGCCGGCGCGTCCGGTGCGACGGGCGAGACCGAGGCGCAGCGGCTGACCGACCGGTTGTGGGAGAGCCTCTCGGCGCATGTCTATGTCTTTTTGCACCAGACCCGGCTGTCGGACATCACCGGTGACGCGATGGCGCCCTGTCCGGCCGTGCCGGTCTTCATCGAAATGGTGGATGCCGAATGACCGGCCCGGCCAAGATCGGGCTTGAGGGGCGGCGGGTCTATCTCGACTGGAACGCCACGGCCCCACTGCGGCCCGAGGCGCGCACCGCGATGCTGGCGGCGATGGATGTCGTGGGCAACCCTTCCTCGGTCCATGCCGAGGGGCGGGCGGCCAAGAAACTCCTCAACCAGGCGCGCGAGCAGGTCGCCGATCTGGCGGGCTGTGCGCCGGAGGAGATCATCTTCACCAGTGGCGCCACGGAAGCCGCCGGTCTTGTCTGCGGCCGCGGGTTTCAGAAATTTCTGCACAGCGATGCCGAGCATGACTGCCTGGCCCAGCAGGTGATCAGCGGCAAGCAGCTCTATCTCGGCCTTTCGCGGGATGGAGAGGTGGTCGTCGACCCGGACCGGGTCGCAGCCTTTGACGCAAAGCTTGGCGCAACGTTTGCGGCCGGTATCGCTTTCTGGACAACAGCGAACAGCGAAACCGGTGTCGTCAACCGGAACGGGTCTTTTCTTACCGGTCTTCAGCATTGCGACACCGTCGAAGACGCGGTGCAGGCGATCGGCAAGCTGCCCGTTTCGGTGCGCCGGGCGCAACATACACTTGTGTCGGCGCATAAGTTTGGCGGCCCTAAGGGGGCTGGCGCGCTGATTGCGAAGCAGGACGCACCATTTCGGCAGTTTCTGCGCGGTGGCGGCCAGGAAAAGGGCCGGCGCGCAGGCACCGAAAACCTCATCGGCATTGCCGGGTTCGGGGCCGCCGCCGAGGCGGCCAAGCGCGATCTGGAGGACGGCGTTTGGGATGGCGTCGAAAACCTTAGAAATATTCTAGAGTATACCCTTGCCGAGGCCGCCCCCGATCTTATCATTTTCGGCAAGGATGCGCCGCGGCTGCCCAACACCTCCTGCTTTGCCGTCCCGGGCTGGCGTGGGGAGACCCAGGTGATGCAGATGGATCTGGCGGGCTTTGCCGTCTCGGCCGGCTCGGCCTGCTCATCGGGCAAGGTCGGGCCCAGCCGGGTGCTGCGGGCGATGGGATATGACGAGGTCACAGCGGCAAGCGCGATCCGCGTTTCACTGGGGCCGACAACGACCGAGGCGGAGGTCATGGCCTTTGCCGATGCATGGAGTGCGCAGTACCGGCGTCATTGCGCCAAGGCTGCCTGAGAGGAGCGCGAGATGGACCAGATCGCCCAAGACCACATCGCCCGCGAGGGTGTGGATCAGGAAACCGTCGATGCCGTCCGTTCGGTGGGCGAGCGCTACAAATACGGCTGGGAAAGCGAGATCGAGACCGAGTTCGCCCCCAAGGGGCTGAATGAGGACATCGTCCGGCTGATTTCGGGCAAGAAAAACGAGCCGCAATGGATGCTCGACTGGCGGCTTGCGGCCTATGCGCGCTGGCTGACCATGGAAGAGCCGGAATGGGCGATGGTCGACTATCCCAAGATCGACTTTCAGGACCAGTATTACTACGCCCAGCCGGCAAGCTTCAAAGAAAAGCCCAAAAGCCTCGATGAGGTCGACCCCGAGCTTTTGCGCACCTATGAAAAGCTTGGCATCCCGCTGAAGGAACAGATGATCCTGGCGGGCGTCGAGGGCGCGGGCGAGGCGGCGGCCGAGGGGCGCAAAGTGGCCGTGGATGCGGTTTTCGACAGCGTCTCGGTTGGCACGACCTTCAAGGCCGAGCTTGCCAAGGCCGGGGTGATTTTCTGTTCGATCTCCGAGGCGCTTCAGGAACATCCCGAGTTGGTGAAGAAATACCTCGGCACCGTGGTGCCCCAGTCGGACAATTACTACGCCACGCTCAACTCGGCGGTGTTCTCGGACGGCTCGTTTGTCTATGTGCCGCCCGGGGTGCGCTGCCCGATGGAGCTGAGCACCTATTTTCGGATCAATGCCGAAAACACCGGCCAGTTCGAGCGCACGCTGATCATTGCCGACAAGGGCAGCTATGTGAGCTATCTGGAGGGTTGCACCGCGCCGATGCGCGACACCAACCAGCTGCATGCCGCGGTGGTCGAGCTGGTGGCGCTCGACGATGCCGAGATCAAGTACTCGACGGTGCAGAACTGGTATCCGGGCGATGAAACCGGCAAGGGCGGGATCTACAACTTCGTCACCAAGCGGGCCGATTGCCGCGGCGACCGCTCAAAGGTGATGTGGACCCAGGTTGAAACCGGCTCGGCGGTCACCTGGAAATACCCTTCCTGCATCCTGCGCGGCGCGGACAGCCAGGGCGAGTTCTACTCCATCGCCATCACCAACAATGCCCAGCAGGCCGATACCGGCACCAAGATGGTGCATCTGGGCAAGAACACCCGCTCGCGCATCGTCTCAAAGGGGATCAGCGCCGGGCGGGCCCAGAACACCTATCGCGGGCTGGTGCGCATGCATCCCAAGGCCGCCAACAGCCGCAACTACACCCAATGCGACAGCCTGTTGATCGGCGATCAATGCGGCGCGCACACGGTGCCCTATATCGAATGCCGCAACAATTCGAGCCGGGTGGAGCATGAGGCGACCACCTCCAAGGTCGATGACGACCAGCTCTTTTACTGCCGCCAGCGCGGCATGGATGAAGAGGAGGCCGTGGCCCTGGTGGTGAACGGGTTTTGCAAGGAGGTGCTGCAGGCCCTGCCGATGGAATTCGCGGTCGAAGCGCAGAAGCTGGTGGCGATCAGCCTGGAAGGAAGCGTGGGATGAACTGGGGAAAGACGGATATGATCGTCACCACCACCCCCACCATCCAGGGCCGCGCGATCGGCACCTATCATGGCATTGTCGTCGGCGAGGCGATCCTGGGCGCGAACATCTTCAAGGATCTTTTCGCCGGCATTCGCGACATTGTCGGCGGCCGCTCGGGCGCCTATGAGCGCGAGCTGGCAAAGGCCCGCGACATCGCCTTGCAGGAGCTGCAGGAGCGGGCCGCGGCGCTGGGGGCAAATGCCGTGGTGGGCGTCGACCTCGACTATGAGGTGGTCGGCCAGAACGGCTCGATGCTGATGGTCTCGGCCTCGGGCACCGCCGTTTCGCTGAACTGACGCCGGTTTCGCCGCACCGACCTTACGTCGTCGTACAGGATGCACGTACGGCGCTGCCGGCGCCGGAAGGAGAAGACATGCTGAAGATCGAAAACCTCCATGTGATGCTGGAGGAAGAGGAAAAGCCGATCCTGACCGGGGTTGACCTGACGGTCGAGCCGGGCCGGGTGCATGCGATCATGGGCCCCAACGGGTCGGGCAAATCGACGCTGAGCTATGTGCTCTCGGGCCGCGACGGGTATGAGGTGACCGAGGGCGCGGCCACGCTCGACGGCGAAGACCTTCTGGAGATGGAGCCCGAGGAACGCGCCGCGGCCGGGCTTTTTCTGGCCTTTCAATATCCGGTCGAGATCCCGGGCGTGTCGAACATGGTCTTCCTGCGCACCGCATTGAACGCCCAGCGCAAGGCCCGGGGCGAGGCCGAAATGGGCGCGCCGGAATTCCTCAAACTGGTGCGCGAAAAGGCCAAATCACTCAATATCGACGCCGATATGCTCAAGCGCGCGGTCAATATGGGCTTTTCGGGCGGCGAGAAAAAGCGCAACGAGATCCTGCAGATGGCCATGCTTGAGCCGCGCATGTGCATCCTTGATGAAACCGACAGCGGGCTTGATGTCGATGCGATGCGGCTGGTGGCCGATGGGGTGAACGCGCTGCGCGATGCCGGGCGCGGCTTTCTGGTGATCACCCATTACCAGCGGCTGCTCGATCACATCAAACCGGATGTCGTGCATATCATGGTCGGCGGACGCATCGTGAAAAGCGCGGGACCCGAGCTGGCCCTTGAGGTCGAAGAGAACGGCTATGCCGGCATTCTGGCGGAGATCGCGTGATGTCGGCGCTGGCACGCAAACAGGATGCCGCGCAGGCGCTTCTGGCGCGCTGGCCGTCGGCGCCAGACGAGGCGGGTTGGGCGGCCGAGGCCCGCGCGGCCGCGCGCGACCGGTTTCTGGCGGCCGGCGCCCCTGCGCCGCGCGACGAGTATTGGCGCTTTACCGATCCCGCGACGCTGGTCCAGACCGACCCGCCCGAAGCTGCCCTGCTGGAGACCGATGAGATACCGGTCTTCGATGCCTTCGATGTGGTTCGGCTGGTTTTTGTCGATGGCGTCTTCCGGCCCGATCTGTCCGATCCCTTGGAAATGGCGGGTGTCACCATCGACACCCTGGACAGCGCGCTTGCGACCGACATCCACTGGGCGCGCGAGGTCTTCGGTGTGTTGGAGGCCGCCGGTCAGGACCCGGTTGTCCGGCCCATGGCCGCGCTCAACACCGCCGTCGCGCCCACTGGCGCCGTGATCCGGGCCACGGGCAAGGCCGCAAAGCCGGTGGCGCTGCGCTATCTGCATGAGGATACCGGCTCGGACGCGGCCATCCGCCATGTCATCAAGCTCGACC
>JBCBKN010000282.1:0-6374 GCA_038521775.1 Pseudomonadota bacterium
CCCCTCTTCGAAATAATCGCAGCGCGGGCCGAAATTACAGCCCGGCGGGCGTTCATGCGGCAGGGGGAAATTCCCGCGGATGGGGATGAGCGGCCGGGCGTTCTTGTCGGCGCCGGGCAGCGGGATCGAGCGGAAGAGCCCCTGGGTATAGGGGTGGCGCATGCGGTTGAAGACATCCTTGATTGCGCCGGTCTCCACCGCCTCGCCCGAATACATCACGCAAAGCCGGTCGCAGACCTCCATGACCAGCCCCAGATTGTGGGAGATGAAGAGCATCGAGGTGCCGGTCGTCTGGGAGAGGTCATTGACCAGATCGACAATGCCCGCCTCGACCGTGACGTCGAGCGCGGTGGTCGGCTCATCCAGGATCAGGAGCGAGGGTTTGGACATCAGCGCCATGGCAATGACGATGCGCTGCTGCTGGCCGCCCGAAAGCTGGTGGGGATAGGCGTTGAGGATACGCTCGGGGTCGGGCAGCTTGACCGAGGCGACCATGTCGAGCGCCAGTTTGCGCGCCTTGGCGGCCGAGATCTTTTCATGGATCATCGGCACTTCCATCAGCTGGCGGCCGATCTTCATGGCAGGGTTCAGGCTTGCCATCGGCTCCTGATAGATCATGGCGATTTCCGAGCCGCGGATGTCGCGCAGCTCGGCCGGGGTGAGCTTGGCCAGATCGCGCCCCTTGAACTTGATCGAGCCGCCCACGATGCGGCCATTGCCGCCCAGATCCTGCATCACCCCCAGCGCCACGGTGGATTTGCCGCAGCCGGATTCGCCGACCAGCCCCATCGCCTCGCCCGGCTGGACGGTGCAGGAGAAATCCATCACCGCCGGGATCTCGCCCGCCTGGGTGAAAAAGGAGATGGAGAGCCGGTCGATCTCCAGGATCGGGCCATCATAGGTCCATTTGCTCATCGCCCCGCTCCCTCAATCCCGCAATGATTGTTCGCGCAGCCCATCGGCCAGCAGGTTCAGCCCCAAGACGAGGCTCATCAGCGCCAGCGCCGGCGGCAGGGCCGGATGCGGATAGATCGTGAGCAGCTTGCGCCCCTCATTGATCGTCATCCCCCAATCCGCACTTTCGGGGCTGACCCCGAGGCCAAAGAAGCCCAGCGTTCCCAAAAGGATGGTGGTGTAGCCGATGCGCAGGCAGAAATCGACGATCAGCGGCCCGCGGGCATTGGGCAGGATCTCCCACAGCATGATGTACCACGCCCCCTCGCCCCGGGTCTGGGCAGCAGCGACATAATCGCGGGTCTTGATGTCCATCGCCAGCCCGCGGACGATGCGGAAGATGGTGGGCGAGTTCACGAAGACGGCCGAGACGAAGATGTTGAGGGTGTTTGCGTCCATCCAGATGCCGGTGGGGGTCCAGAGCCCGGTGAGGTGGACATAGGCAAAAAGCCCAACGCTGAGCGTGATGCCCAGATAGATCGCCAGCTTTTCGCGCTGGGTGAAGAATTTGGTGCGCACCATCACCGCCACAAAGATGATGGGAAAGATAAAGAGCACCGCGGCCAGCGCCGTGGTGAGCCCGGTTTCCTGGATCTCGGGCGTGACCAGCAGGAAGAAGAGCAGGATCACCGGGAAGGCCAGCACCAGATTGGCCAGAAAGCTCAGCCCGGTGTCGAGCCGCCCGCCATAATACCCCGCCGGCAGGCCCAGCGTGATGCCGACCATAAAGGCAAAGACGGCCGCGGCGGGCGCGATCTGCAGCACGGTGCGCGAGCCATGGATCATGCGGCTGAAGACATCGCGGGCCAGATTGTCGCCGCCCAGAAGGTAATAACCCGACCCGTCGGGCAGCGGCGTGCCGGGGAATTTGTTCTTCATCCCCGAGATCTGCGCCAGCGGGTCATACATCGCCACCCAATCGGCCATGATCGCGGTCAGGATCCAGAAAAAGACGATCCCCAGCCCCAGCATCCCGACCGTGGAGTTGAAGAGCTTGCCGTAAAGGCCAAGCTGGCCCTTGTACCAGATCGAGACGGCAAAGATCAGCGCCAGCGCGATCCAGACCGGCAAAAGCTGCGCCAGAATGCCGAAGATCACCCCGGCCGTGCCAAGCGGTTCCATGCCCCTGCCCCCTATTTCACGCGGATGCGCGGGTTGAGGTAGACATAGCCGATATCCGAGATCAGCTGGGTGATGAGCACGACAAAGACCGCCACGACCGAGCAGGAGAGCAGAAGCTCGATATCGTTGTTGCTGGCCGCCTCGACCAGGGTCCAGCCAAAGCCCTTGTAGTTAAACAGCGTCTCGACGATCACCACGCCGGTCAAGAGCCAGGGAAATTGCAGCATGATCACCGTAAAGGGCGCGATCAGCGCATTCCTGAGCGCATGGCGCACCACGATCACGGGAAAGCTCACGCCCTTGAGCCGGGCGGTGCGGATGTATTGCGCCGTCATCACCTCGGCCATGCTGGCCCGGGTCATGCGCGCGATATAGCCCATGCCGTAAAGCGCCATGGTCAGCACCGGCAGGGCGAAATTCTCAAACGTGATGCCATTGGTGGCCGAGGTCGCCGAGGCCTTCATCCATTTCAGCCCCACAATCGAGGAGGCAAAGACAAAGGCCAGGATCACGCCCGAGACATATTCGGGCGTGGCCGTGGTGGCGATTGCGGCGGTCGACAGCGATCGGTCGGTGACCGAGCCCTCGCGCATGCCCGCCAGCACCCCGATCAGCAGCGCCATCGGCACCATCACGATCATCACCCAGAACATGAGCTTTGCGGTGAGCCAGAGCCGCGTGCCCACGATCTCGGCCACCGGCGCGTTGAACCGGGTGGAATGGCCCAGATCGCCCAGCGCCACCCCGCCGATCCATTCGCCATAGCGCAGCAGCATGGGGCGGTTATAGCCGTTGGTTTCCAGCCAGCTTTCGACCTGCGCGTCGGTCATCCGGTTGTTGGCCTGCTCCTTGGCAAGCTTTTCCAGATTGGGCGGCAGGTTGGTGAGGTAAAACACCACAAAGGTCAGACAGGTCGCAGTCAGGATCATCGTGCCGATGCGGCGCAGCAGAAACATCAGCATGGCATCTGCCCCCCGCCGCGACGCCGCCGGGCCGGATCGCGTGGCGCGGACGCACAGGAAAGAGAGGCAGACGCAAAGCGCCCGCTGGCGGGATCGAGCATGGCTGGTCCTTCCTGTCGGACATGCAGCGCGCCCCGTCATCGGAGCGTCATTGACGAAAGCCTAGCCGCTGCCGTTCCATCTGCAAAGCCCGGGCGCGACACTCGCAACCCACGGCCCCGCCGCGCTCAACTGCGCTCAGCCGGGCTCAGCCGGGCTCAGCTGCGCTCCAGCGCCTGGGCGCGCAGCGCCTCCATCGGCACGATGTCAAGCGCCCGGGCATGGGTGGCAAGCAGGCTCACCCGCGGCGCGCAGCCCGCCTCCCAGGCCTCCAGAAACCGCGCCGCACACAGGCACCAGCGATCCCCAGGGATCAGCCCGGCAAAGGCAAATTCGGGCCGCGGCGTGCTCAGATCATTCCCTTGCGCCTTGGAAAACGCCAGGAACTCGGCCGTCATCACCGCACAGACCGTGTGCGAGCCGTGATCCATCGGCCCGGTATCGCAGCAGCCATTGCGAAAAAACCCCGTCAGCGGATCCTGCGAGCAGGGCGCCAGCGCCCCGCCCAGCACATTTTCCGACCGCTCGATCTCATGCGACATCCCCGCCTCCTCTCGCCCCTCTGAGCGAAACCTAGCGCAGCCCGCGCCTTCTTCTTGGCAAAAATACTCCCGCCGGAGGCGTCCCGACCCCGCCAGCCGCGCCACCGCCCGAAATGGCGAAAAAACGACGCCGCCTGTCGGAGTTTGCCTGCCAGCACCCGCCCGACGGGCCTAGCCTGACCCGCACGCCGCCGCAAAAGGAGATCCCCATGCGCAGCCATGCCCGTGTCGTCGTCATCGGAGGAGGGGTGGTCGGATGCTCGGTGCTCTACCATCTCGCCCGCGCCGGCTGGACCGACTGCCTGCTTCTGGAACGCTCCGAGCTCACCTCGGGCTCGACCTGGCACGCGGCAGGCGGCATGCACACCATCAATGGCGATCCCAACGTGGCCAAGCTCCAGGCCTATACCGTCAGCCTTTACCGCGAGATCGAAGCGGAATCGGGCCAGAATATCGGGCTGCACATGACCGGCGGGGTGATGCTTGCCGCCACCGAGGCGCGCTTTGACTGGCTCAAGCAGATCCGCGCCAAGGGCCGCTATATGGGGCTTGAGACCGAGCTCATCACGCCCCGGGAGGCCGCCGATCTCTTCCCGCTCATGGATCCCGACCAGTTCGTCGGCGCGCTTTACGATGAGGTGGAGGGCCATCTCGACCCCTCCGGCACCACCCATGCCTATGCCAAGGCCGCCCGCAAGCGCGGCGCCGAGATCGTCACCCAATGCAAGGTCGAGGCGATCGAGCGCCAGCCCGAGGGCTGGCTCGTGCGCACCGCAAGGGGCGATGTCTTTGCCGAGCATGTGGTCAATGCCGGCGGGCTTTGGGCGCGCGAGGTCGGCCGCATGGTCGGGCTCGAGCTTCCCGTGCTCGCCATGGAGCATATGTATCTTCTGACCGAAGACATGCCCGAGGTCGCCCAGATCAATGCCAGCACCGGGCGCGAGGTGCTGCATGCGGTCGATTTCGACGGCGAGCTTTACCTGCGTCAGGAGCGGGGCGGCATGCTCATGGGCACCTATGAGCGGGCCTGCAAGCCCTGGTCGCCCGACACAACCCCCTGGGAGTTCGGGCATGAACTGCTCGCCCCCGATATCGACCGCATCGCCCCCAGCCTGGAGGTCGGCTTCCGCCATTTCCCGGCCTTTGAGAAAACCGGCATCAAGCAGATCATCAACGGCCCCTTCACCTTTGCCCCCGATGGCAACCCGCTGGTGGGCCCGGTGCGCGGCCTGCCCGGCTTCTGGTGCGCCTGCGCGGTGATGGCGGGCTTCTCGCAGGGCGGCGGGGTGGGCCTTGCACTTGCCAATTGGATCACCGAGGGCGATCCGGGCTTTGACGTCTTCGGCATGGATGTCGCCCGCTTCGGCCCCTGGGCGGGCAAGCGCTACACCCATGCCAAGGTGCAGGAGAATTACTCCCGCCGCTTTTCGATCCGCTTTCCCAATGAGGAACTGCCCGCCGCGCGGCCGCTCAAGACCACCCCCATCCATGACCGGCTGGTCGCGATGGGCGCGCAGATGGGCGAAAGCTGGGGGCTGGAAGTGCCGCTCTGGTTTGCGCCCCAAGGCGTTGCCGACAGCTTTTCCTGGCGCCGGTCGAGCGATTTTGACCATGTCGGCGCCGAGGCCCGCGCGGTGCGCGACAGCGTGGGCATCATGGAGATCTCGGGCTTTTCGAAATTTTCCGTCACCGGGCCGGGCGCACGCGCCTGGCTCGACCGGATGCTGGCCTGCCGGCTGCCCGCCCCGGGGCGGATGACGCTGGCGCCGATGCTGAAGGAGGATGGCAAGCTGCAGGGCGATCTGACACTCGCCTGCTGGTCCGAGGAGGGGTATTTTCTGGCAGGCTCTGGTGCGGCCGAGATCTTCTACATGCGCTGGTTCGAGCGGCATCTGCCCCGGGATGGCTCGGTCACGGTCGAGGCGTTGGGGCTGGGGCTGGTCGGGCTTTCCATCGCCGGGCCCAAGGCGCGCGCGGTGCTCGAGGCCGCCGCGCGCCGCGATCTGAGTGCCATGCGCTTTATGGATATTGCCGAGTTTGAGGTCGGCATGGCGACCTGCCAGGTCGGCCGGGTCAGCTTCACCGGCGATCTGGGCTATGAGATCTGGATGAAGCCGGAACACCAGATCCATGTCTTCGAGGCGCTGATGGCCGCCGGCGCGCCCCATGGCATCCGCCCCTTCGGCCTGCGGGCGCTGAACGCGCTGCGGCTGGAAAAGGGCTTTGGCGGCTGGGCGCGCGAGTACCGGCCGATCTATGGCCCGCTGGAGGCGGGGCTCGGGCGCTTCGTTGCGCTCAACAAGCCGGCCGATTTTGTCGGCAAGGCGGGGGCTGCGGCCGAGGCCGCCTCGGGCGGGGCGCTGCGGCTGATCACCCTGGCGGTGGAGGCCACGGATGCCGATCCGGTGGGCGATGAGCCGATCTGGCATGCAGGCGCCGTGGTGGGCTGGGTGACCTCGGGCGGCTATGCCCATGGCTCGGCGCAGTCGGTGGCGCTGGGCTATGTGCCCAAGGCGCATGCCGAGGCCGAGACCGGCTGGGAGGTGGAGCTCCTGGGCACCCGGCATGCGGCCAGGCGGCTGACCGCGCCGCTTTTCGACCCCGAGGCTGCGCGCATGCGCGGCTGACCTAAAAACGCCCTCCGCTCGGATGGCCTTGAGCACATCATCGCGCATTGCCTTGGCCACGACAAAGG
>JBCBKN010000283.1:0-6321 GCA_038521775.1 Pseudomonadota bacterium
GGGCACGGGACCTTGCGGCCGACGATTTTCTGGTCCTGCCCGAGCCGGCGCTCCCGTCATCCAATGCCAACAGGGGTCGAACCGGCGATGACGGGGTCGACGACCCGGCCATGGCCGAGCGTCCGAACGCGGGTTTGAACACCGATTTGAACACCGATTTGAACACGGGCCTCAATACGGGCCTCAATACGGGCCTGAACAGCGAGGCCGAGGATCCCGGCATCTTCTAGGCCCGCGCCTGGCCTGCAGCACCTGGCCCGCAGCACCTGCCCTTCAGCAACGGGCGTCCAGCTCCCGGCGGACCGCGGTGACGGCGGCGCCGATGTCCTGGCGGCGCTTCGTGATCTCGGCCGATCAGGGCCAGGTCGCAACCGGCGGAAGGCTCATCAGCACCGCATCGGGGTTGTGGCCGGTTTCCAGCCCGAATTTGGTACCGCGGTCATAGACGAGGTTGAACTCGGCATAGAGCCCCCGCTTGACCAGCTGCCAGGCGCGGTCCTCCTCGGTCCAGCTTTCGCCCATGCGCCGCTCGACAATCGGCACATAGGCCTTCAGGAACGCCCGGCCGACCTCTTGGGTGAAGGCAAAATCGGCCTCCCAATCGGAGGTGCAGAGATCGTCGTAAAAGATCCCGCCCACACCGCGGGCCTGGCCGCGATGGCGGATCATGAAATACTCGTCCGCCCAGGCCTTGAAGCGCGGGTAATCGCCCGGCCCATGGGCCTCGCAGGCCTCGCGCAACCGATCATGGAAAAAGGCGGTGTCCTCGGGCACTTCAACCATGGGGTTGAGATCCGAGCCGCCGCCGAACCACCACGCGCCCGGGGTCCAGAACATGCGGGTGTTCATATGCACCGCCGGCACCTTGGGCGAGCGCATATGGGCCACAAGGCTGATGCCCGAGGCCCAGAAGCGCGGGTCTTCGGCCAGGCCCGGGATCTCCTTGCGCGCCGTCAGGCTGCGCTGGGCCTGACCGCTCAGCTGGCCATAAACGGCCGAGACATTGACGCCGACCTTCTCAAAGGCCCGTCCGCCGCGCATCACGGCCATCGTGCCGCCGCCCGCATCCGATCCGTCCTGCGCATCGCGCCGGGTCTGGCTGCGCTCAAACCGCCCGGCGGGCAGCCCGGCATGCGGGCCGGTGCGCTGCGCATCCTCCAGACGCTCAAACGCCGCGCAGATCTCGTCTTGTAGCGCAGCGAACCATGCTGCGGCCCGCGCCTTTTGCGCGTCGAGCGCCATGTCTTTGATGTCAGTGCTCATATCGATCCTTGCGTCGGTCATCTCATCACTCATCGGCCGGGCCGGCCATGCCCCGCGTTAAACCGGATTGCGCCGTCCTGGGCCAGCCCCCGGCGAGGGCGATTGCCTGCAGCGGGCCTCTCGACATTCCGGTCGATTCGCGTTATGCGGTCGTCGTTCGATGCGACACAGCATGAGGGATGTGCGCCGATGGATCATTTGATGTCGATCAAAATCACGGATTGACGCGATCCCGGCGCGGGGTCGCCCCCGCCCCAACACCCGAACTGCTCACGGCAGGCCGCTGACCATCCAGCATGGGTCAGGCCCGGCGCCGCCATTCCGGAGGCTCAGATGTTTCGCTTCTTCGAACGCCTTATTGACCCGTTTGCCGACCATTCGCGCGACACCCCGCCCGCCAGGCTGTGGCCGTTCATTCGCGACCACCTGACCCGGTTCCGCCCGCTTATGGCGGTGATGGGAACGCTGTCGATGCTGGTGGCCTTCATGGAGGCCGGGCTGATCTTTTACAGCGGCCGGCTGGTCGATCTGTTGACGAGCTCGACGCCCGAAAGCTTCTGGCCCACACATGGGGTCGAGATGGCGGCGGTGGTGCTCTTCATCCTGCTGGCCCGGCCGCTGATCCTCAGCCTGCATATGGCGTTTTTGAACCAGTCCCTCTCGGGCTCGCTCTATCACCAGGTGGTGTGGCGCGCGCATCGGCATCTGCTGGGGCAGTCGGTGAGCTATTTTCAGGGCGATTTTGCCGGCCGGCTGGCCAATAGGGTGATGCAGACCGGCCCGGCTGTCGAGGACGCGACCTATATGTCGATCGAGGCGATGTGGTATGCCACGGCCTATGTGATCGGCGCGCTGGTGGTGCTCAGCCAGATCGATCTTTTCATGGCGCTGCCCATGGCGATCTGGCTCACGCTCTACATCCTCTTTGTGCGCTGGATCGCGCGGCAGGTGGGCGATGCGTCGGAGCGGCTGAGCAAGGCGCGCAGCGAGGTGACCGGCCGCATCGTCGACAGCTATGCCAATATCGAGACGGTCAAGCTCTTTGCCCATGGCGCGCGGGAAGAGCATTATGCGCTGAGCGCGATCAAGCGCATGCGGCTGCGGTTTCTGAAGTTTCTGCGGCTGATGACCACGATGTCGGCCGGGCTCGCCACGCTGAACGGGTTCCTGATCGTCGGTGTGGTCGGCCCCGGGGTCTGGCTGTGGCATAGCGGGCTGGTGAGCACCGGTGAGATCGCGGCCGCCGCGGCGCTGACCCTGCGGCTCAACGGGATGACGGGGTGGATCATGTGGGTGACGATCCGGCTCTTTGAGCATGCCGGGGTGATCCGCGAATCCCTGCAAAGCATCAGCGTGCCGCATTCGGTGACCGACCGGCCCGGGGCGCCCGCCCTGGCTGTGACCGGCGGCGAGATCAGGTTCGAGGGGGTCTCGCACCATTACGGGCGCGACTCGGGCGGGCTGGCGGAGGTCTCGCTCACGGTGCGGGGTGGCGAGAAGATCGGGGTTGTGGGGCGGTCGGGCGCCGGCAAATCGACGCTGGTCAAGCTCCTCATGCGGTTCCACGACACCGAAGCCGGGCGTATCACCATTGACGGGCAGGACATCGCGACCATCGCCCAGGACAGCCTGCGCCAGCAGATCGGCATGGTCACCCAGGACAGCTCGCTCCTGCACCGCTCGGTGCGCGACAATATCCTCTATGGCCGTCCCGACGCCGCGCAGGAGGCGATGGTCGCGGCCGCGCAACGCGCCGAGGCCGATGGTTTCATCCGGGATCTGGTCGACCCCAAAGGACGGGAGGGGTATGATGCCCATGTCGGTGAGCGTGGCGTGAAGCTCTCGGGCGGTCAGCGTCAGCGCGTGGCGCTTGCCCGGGTGATCCTGAAGGACGCGCCGATCCTGGTGCTGGACGAGGCGACCTCAGCCCTCGACAGCGAGGTTGAGGCCGCGATCCAGCAGACGCTTTACGGCGTGATGGAGGGAAAGACCGTGATTGCCATCGCGCACCGCCTCTCGACGATTGCGCAAATGGACCGGATCGTGGTGCTTGATGCGGGCCAGGTCGCCGAAGAGGGCAGCCATCAGGCGCTGCTTGCCGCGGGCGGGCTTTATGCCGGGTTCTGGTCGCGTCAGTCCGGCGGCTTCATCGGCATCGAGGATCGGGGCGGCGTGGAGGCGGCCGAGTGAGGCGGCGCGCTCCGGCCTTCACCCGGCCCTGTCTGCCCCAGTCGGGGCGGGCCTCTTTCGCGCAGCTGGGGCGCCGGCCCGGGTCATGGCAGGCGGCACGGCCGGGCGAGGCTGCATGCGGCTGACCCGCTGGTTTGAAACCCGCTTCGATGCGCTTGCGCCGGCCTCCGGGCCGCCCCCGGAACGGTTGAGCGCCTTTGTCCGCTGGGCGCTGGCCGGCGCCTGGCCCACGATCGGGCTGCTGGGCCTCTTCACGCTGCTCTCGGGGCTGTCGGAGGTTGCCGCGGCGCTTATCCTGGGCTGGGTGGTCGACCGTGCGGCCGCCGATGGCGCGGCGGGGTTCTTTGCCGCAAACGGTCCGGCCCTGCTGGTCGCGGCCGCCTTCTTCATGCTGGTGCGCCCGCTCATCGTCTCGGCCGGCGCGGCGCTGACGGGGCTTGCCATCGGGCCCGGCATCCTGCCCTTGGTGCTGATCCGGCTGCACCGGCACACGCTGGGCCAGGCGATCAGCTTTTTTGACGATGATTTCGCCGGGCGGCTGAGCCAGAAGCAAATCCAGAGTGCGACCGCCCTGACGGCCGTGATCACCGAGGTGTGCAATGCGCTGATCTTCGGGCTGGCAGCGGCCGTCGGCGCGGTGCTGATGCTGGGCGGGCTTGGCCTCTGGCTCGGGCTCACCCTGGCGGTCTGGATGGCGGCCTATGGGCTCCTCATCCGCCATTTCATTCCCCGCATCCGCGCCCAAGCCATGCATCGGGCCGCGGCCCGCGCGGCCTTGAGCGGGCAGATCGTCGACACCCTGTCGAACATGGCAACGGTCAAGCTTTTTGCCCATGCCGAGCGCGAGGAGGCCTCGGCCGGCGACGCGGTGCGCAATTTCCGGCGCGCGGCCCTCGGCTTTGGCCGCGTCTCGGCCCTGTTCCGGCTCTGCCTGATGCTCTTGTCGGGGCTCTTGCCCGTGGGCCTGGTCGGCATGGCGCTGGTGATCTGGAGCCAGGGTCAGGCCGGGCCCGGCATCATCGCCGCAGCCGGCGTGATCGGCACCCGGCTTGCCCAGATGTCAGGCTGGCTCTCGATGTCGATGATGGAGGTCTTTTCCAATATCGGCGAGATCGAGGATGGGGTGCAGACCCTTGCGCGCCCCCACAGCATCACCGACCGGCCCGCCGCGCGGCATCCGGACCGCATGCAGGGCGGGATCGCGTTCGAAGATGTGCGCTTTGCCTATGGCCGCACCGGCGTTGCGGCGCGGGGCGGCGGGCTGGACGGGTTGAACCTTGCCATCGCACCGGGCGAGAAGGTCGCCCTTGTCGGCCGGTCCGGCGCCGGCAAATCGACCCTGCTGGCGTTGCTGCTGCGGCTCTATGAGACCGAGGCGGGGCAGATACGCCTCGACGGCACCGACATCCGCGACCTCACCCAGGACGGGCTGCGCCGCCAGATCGCCATGGTCCGGCAGGACACCGCCATGTTCAACCGCTCAGCGCTCGACAACATCCTTTATGGCAACCCCGAAGCCAGTGCCGAGGCGGCCCAAGCGGCCGCGCGTCAGGCCGAGGCGCATGATTTCATCACCGGGCTGCGCGACCGCGACGGGCGTACCGGATACGACGCGCATCTGGGCGAGCGCGGCGTGCGCCTCTCGGGCGGGCAGCGTCAACGCATCGCCCTGGCCCGCGCGGTGCTCAAGGATGCCCCGATCCTGGCCCTCGATGAGGCGACCTCGGCGCTCGACAGCGAGACCGAGGCCGCGGTGCAACGCGCGCTCGCCGGGCTGATGGAGGGGCGCACGGTCATCGCCATCGCCCACCGGCTTTCGACCATCGCGCATATGGACCGGATCATCGTGCTGGAGGCCGGGCGGGTCGCCGAAGAGGGCCGGCATGAGGATCTCTTGGCGCGCGGCGGGCTTTATGCGAGCTTCTGGACGCGCCAATCGGGCGGCTTCCTGCACACCGGCGGCGTTGAAGCCGCGGAATAGCCGGCCCGAACGCCCCCGAACGACCCCGAACGACCCCCCGAGCGCCCCCGAATGCCGCCACACGCCGCCGCTCTTGGGCAGCGCTCGCTTGAACTCTCTCTAAATACATGTTATCAAAAGGTTAACGGTGGCGCAGACCGGCTGCGTCGCTAAATTGAGGATGTGGTGATGGCAATCGATCTGGACGGGATCATTTTCGGGCAGATCTTCGGCGACAACTCGTCCAACAACGACCCGAGTTCCGACACCGAATTTGACAGCGACGGCGACGGGACGGCCACTCAAGAGGATGAGTTCGTCTCCATCACCAACACCACCGGCGCGCCGATGGACATCTCCGGCTGGCAGATCTGGTCCGATGCGAGCGGCACCAACGCGCCGGACCCCGAACAGGACGGGCTCTACCACACCTTCCCGCCTGGTTCGGTGCTGGAGCCGGGTGAAACTCTCTGGATCATCAATGAGATCACCGGCACCCCGCCGGAATGGGCGCAGGAGGCCTCCGAAGGCGGGGTTGAATCCGGCCCCGGCGGCGAGAACACCAATTTCCTGAGCGAGGGCAATATCAAGCCCAAAGCGGAATCCGTGGCGCTGGTGAACCCGCAAACGGGCGAGTACATCGTCTTCAACATGTCTCCCAATCCGCCGGAAATCCAGAACCTGCCGGGCTTTCCGGGCACCGATCCAGTCGGGGTGGTCGACGGCCATTCGGTGCAGGACGACATGGCGGCGGGCTTTTCCTACCAGTATGACGAGGCGACCGACAGCTACATCTATGCCGAGGCATTCGTGCCCTGCTTTGCGGCAGGCACGCTGGTCGCCACGCCCGACGGTCCTCGCGCAGTCGAAACGCTTGTCGAAGGAGATCTGGTCGACACGCTCGACCA
>JBCBKN010000284.1:0-6319 GCA_038521775.1 Pseudomonadota bacterium
CCATGATCAAACTCCGCGGTTGTGGGCCGAGGCTGCGCCCAGATCGGCCAAAAACACCGCTTTCCTGCTCGCAATCCTGCCAATTTTTTCCCGGATCGCCAAATTAATTTTGACAAGTGAAATAAAAATGGGCCAAGCTCAGCCTGACCGCACGAGATGCGGCGCCGTCCGGGTGCGGGCGGCAAAGCCAGGGAGGACATCTATGCGCAGAGCATTTACGCTCGCGGCCGCGCTGGCCGCGGGGCTGACCACAGCCGTCATCGCCACGACCGCCTATGCCCAGTCGATCACTGTCGGGGTGAGCTGGTCGAACTTCCAGGAGGAGCGCTGGAAAACCGACGAAGCGGCGATGAAGGCCGCCCTCGAAGCCGCGGGCGCTGCCTATGTCTCGGCCGACGCGCAATCGTCTTCGGCCAAGCAGCTTTCGGACATCGAAAGCCTCATCGCCCAGGGTGTCGATGCGCTGATCATCCTGGCACAGGACGCGCAGGCCATCGGCCCGGCCGTGCAGCTTGCCGCCGATGAGGGCATTCCGGTCGTCGGCTATGACCGGCTGATCGAGGACAACCGCGCCTTCTACCTCACCTTCGACAATATCGAGGTGGGCCGCATGCAGGCGCGCGCCGTGCTCGCCGCGATGCCCGAGGGCAAATATGTGATGATCAAGGGCTCGCCCACCGACCCCAACGCAGATTTCCTGCGCGGCGGTCAGCAGGAGATCCTGCAGGCGGCCATCGATGCGGGCAAGATCGAGATCGTCGGTGAGGCCTATACCGATGGCTGGCTGCCCGCCAATGCCCAGCGCAATATGGAGCAGATCCTGACGGCCATCGACAATGAGGTCGATGCGGTCGTGGCGTCCAATGACGGCACCGCAGGCGGCGTCGTCGCTGCGCTCACCGCGCAGGGGCTCGATGGCATCCCGGTCTCGGGCCAGGATGGCGATCACGCAGCGCTCAACCGCATCGCGCTCGGCACCCAGACCGTGAGCGTGTGGAAGGATGCCCGCGATCTGGGCACCCGGGCGGCCGAAATCGCCGTCGCGCTGGCCTCGGGCACCGCCATGGCCGATGTGCCCGGCGCACAGGAATGGACCTCGCCCGGCGGCACCACGCTGACCGCGCAGTTCCTGGAGCCGGTGCCGGTGACGGCCGACAACCTCACCGTGGTCGTCGATGCGGGCTGGATCACGCAGGAGGCGCTCTGCCAGGGCGTGACCAACGGCCCCGCGCCCTGCAACTGATCCCCGGGATCTGAACACCCGTCCTGTGCCCCAAGAGCCGGGCGCAGGACCCACGCGCGAGCCCCAGGGAGGCAGGACAATGGCGGACACTGCCATCGAGGTCCCGCGGCGCAACCTTATCGCCATTCTCGAGATCGACACCCGGCTTCTGGGCATGATCGGCGCCTTTGCCGTGCTTTGCCTGGGCTTTGATCTGATCACCGAGGGGCGGTTTCTGACGCCGCGCAACATCTTCAACCTGACGATTCAGACGGTCAGCGTGGCGATCATGGCCACCGGCATGGTCTTTATCATCGTCACCCGGCATATCGATCTTTCCGTGGGCTCGCTTTTGGCCACCTGCTCGGCAGTGATGGCAATGGTCCAGACCGTGGTCACGCCGGAATGGCTGGGGCTGGGGCTGAACCACCCGCTGACAGCACCGATTGCCATTCTGGTCGGGCTGGCCGCCGGCACGCTGATCGGCGCCTTTCATGGCTGGCTGGTGGGGTATCTGACCATCCCCGCCTTTATCGTCACGCTGGGCGGCCTGCTGATCTGGCGCAATGTCGGCTGGAACCTGACCGACGGGCAGACGATCGGCCCGCTGGACAGCAGCTTTCTGGTCTTTGGCGGCACCAATGGCACGCTGGGGGCCGACGCGTCCTGGATTGTGGGGCTCATCGGTGCATTGGCCGCCGTGGCCCTGATCTGGACGGCGCGGCGGGCCAAGGCCGGGCATGGCTTTGCCGTCAAACCGATCTGGGCGGAGATCCTGCTTTCGGCCATCACCGCCGGGGCAATCCTGGGCTTTATCGCCATCCTGAATGCCTATCAGATCCCCGAGCGGCGGCTCGCGCGGATGTTCGAGGCGCGGGGCGAGGTGATGCCCGAAGGCTTCACCGCCTCCTACGGTCTGCCGATCTCGGTGCTGATCCTGGTGCTTGTGGCCATCATCATGACAATCGTGGCGCGGCGCACCCGGCTGGGCCGCTATATCTTTGCCACGGGCGGCAACCCCGATGCGGCGGAGCTGTCGGGCATCAACACCCGCATGCTCACGGTCAAGGTCTTTGCCATTATGGGCGCGCTCTGTGCGCTTTCGGCGGTGGTGGCCTCGGCCCGGCTGACCAACCACACCAATGATATCGGCACGCTTGACGAGCTTCGGGTGATCGCGGCAGCGGTGATCGGCGGCACGGCGCTGTCGGGCGGGCTCGGCACCATCCATGGCGCCATCCTGGGCGCGCTGATCATGCAATCGCTGCAATCGGGCATGGCCATGGTCGGGGTTGACGCCCCGCAGCAAAACATCGTGGTGGGCTTTGTGCTGGTGCTCGCCGTGCTCATCGACATTCTTTACCGCCGCCGGACGGGAGCGCTGACATGACCCCGCTTGTGGAAATGCGCGACATTCACCTCTCCTTTGGCGGGGTGAAGGCGGTCGATGGGGTGAGCCTCGATCTCTATCCCGGCGAGGTGGTCGGGCTTCTGGGCCATAACGGGGCCGGGAAATCGACGCTGATCAAGATCCTCTCGGGCGCCTATTCCCGCGACAGCGGCGAGATCCTGATCGACGGCAAGCCCGCGACCATCGACAACCCGCGCGATGCGCGCGGCTATAACATCGAGACGATCTACCAGACGCTGGCGCTGGCCGACAATCTCGACGCGGCCTCCAACCTCTTTCTGGGGCGCGAGCTGACCAATTGGCTGGGCTTTGTCGACGAGGCCAAGATGGAGGCCGAGACCCGCACCATCATGGGCCGGCTCAACCCCAATTTCAAAAAATTCGCAGCCCCGGTGAAGGCGCTGTCGGGGGGGCAGCGCCAGTCGGTCGCCATCGCCCGGGCGGTCTATTTCAACGCCCGCATCCTGATCATGGACGAGCCGACCGCGGCCCTGGGGGTGCAGGAGACCAAGATGGTCGCCGAGCTCATCGAAGAGCTCAAGCGCCAGGGGCTGGGCATCTTCCTCATCTCCCATGATGTGCATGACGTGATGGATCTCTGCGACCGCATCACGGTGATGAAGAACGGCCAGCTTGTCGGCACCGAGAAGGTGGGCGAGATCACCGAAGACGAGATCCTGGGCATGATCATTCTGGGCAAGCGACCGGAGCGCGCGGCATGAGCTATTTCGACGGCATCGCGCCCCTGGCCTATGAAGGGCCCGACAGCGCCAATGAGTTCGCGTTCCGCCATTATGACCCCGACGCGCTGGTGCTGGGCAAGCCAATGCGCGACCATCTGCGCTTTGCGGTGGCCTATTGGCACAGCTTTGCCTGGCCGGGCGGCGATCCCTTCGGCGGGCAGACCTTCCAGCGCCCCTGGTTTGGCGAGACGATGGCGGATGCCCGCGCCAAGGCCGATGCGGCATTCGAGATGTTTTCAATCCTCGGCGTGCCGTTCTTTTGCTTCCATGACGCCGATGTCCGGCCCGAGGGGGAGAGTTTCGCCGAAAGCCGCCGCAATCTGGAGGCGATCACCGACATCTTTGCCGCGAAGATGGAGGAGACAGGTGTGGGCCTCCTCTGGGGCACGGCCAATCTTTTTTCCCACCGCCGTTTCATGGCGGGTGCCGCCACCAATCCCGACCCGGATGTCTTTGCCTATTCCGCAGCCACGGTGAAGTCCTGCATGGACGCGACCCACCGGCTGGGCGGGCAGAACTATGTGCTCTGGGGCGGGCGCGAGGGCTATGAGACCCTGCTCAACACCGATCTGGGGCGCGAGGCCGAACAGGCCGGGCGGTTCCTTGCGATGGTGGTCGAGTACAAGCACAAGATCGGCTTTCCCGGCACCATCCTGGTCGAGCCCAAGCCGCAGGAACCCACCAAGCATCAATATGATTACGACGTCGCCACGGTCTATGGGTTCCTGAAACGTTTCGGGCTTGAGGGCGAGGTGAAGGTGAATATCGAGCAGGGCCATGCGCTGCTCGCCGGGCACAGCTTTGAGCATGAGCTGGCGCTGGCCGCCAGCCTGGGCCTGCTCGGCTCCATCGATATGAACCGCAATGACGTGCAGTCGGGCTGGGACACCGACCAGTTCCCCAATGCGGTGCCCGAGGTCGCCCTGGCCTATTACGAGATCCTGAAATCGGGCGGGTTTTCCACCGGCGGCACGAATTTCGACGCCAAGCTGCGGCGCCAGTCGCTCGATCCGGCCGATCTGATCCTGGCCCATGCCGGGGCGATGGATGTCTGTGCACGCGGCCTGAAGGCCGCAGCGGCGATGCTTGAGGATGGCCGGCTGGAGGCTGCCCGTGCCGACCGCTATGCCGGCTGGGACACGCCCGAGGCCAAGGCCATGCTGGGCGCGGATCTCGCCTCCATCGCCGCGCGGGTCGAGGCCGAGGATATCCGCCCCGAACCCCGCTCGGGCCGGCAGGAGCGGCTGGAGAATCTCGTCAACCGCTTCGTCTAGACCCGCCCAAAGACCGCCTGCCACGCATATCGCCGACGGTACGCGACCCGCCCGCGGCGCGACATGGGTGGGTGCGTGCAACCTTGCCCAACAGACCGCGCTCTCCTGGGCGGGTCGCGCCGCGGGCCTCGCTCACATCCAGCGGCGCATGATCGGACGGGTGGGCGAGCGGCGGGCCACCTCCGCAAACCCGGCCCGCTCAAAAGCCGCATGCAGCCCGGTCCAGGCATAGACAGGCGCGTATTTCTTATCCGCCGGCGCCACCGGATAGCCCTCGACGACCTGCGCCCCTCGTTCGGCGGCAAACCCGCAGGCGGCCTCCAGCAGCGCCACCGACAGCCCTTTCCGCCGCCAGGCCTTTTCGATCATTAAACAGGCCACCGACCAGACCGGCGCATCATCGACCGGGGCCAGCACGCGCGAGCCGGCCAGCCGTGGAAACGCCGCCCGTGGCGCGATCTGGACCCAGCCGACCGCGCGCCCTTCGGCCCAGGCAACCAGCCCGGGCCCCTCGCCCGCCTCGAAAACCGCGCGCATCGCGTCGCGGTTGCCGGCCCCCTTGCCGGCGTTGAACGCCTTCGCCCGCAGCCGCCAGAGCATGCACCAGCAGCCGCCCGAGCCGCCCTTCTCGCCCATCACCGCGGCAAACCCGGCCCAATCGGCAGGCCGGATCTGCCAGGCCGGGTCAGACACTCGACCAGCCGCCATCGATCACATGGATCGCCCCGGTGGTGAAGGCGCTCTCATCGGAGGCCAGATAGACCACCAGCGCCGCGATCTCTTCGGCCGTGCCCACCCGGCCCATCGGTTGGCGCGCAACAAAGGCCGCCCGGGCCGTTTCATAATCGCCCTGCGCGCTGATCCGCTCGTCAAGCGACGGGCTTTGCACCGTGCCCGGGCAGATCGCGTTGCAGCGGATCCCCTGGCGCACATAATCGGCCGCAATCGCCCGGGTCATCCCGATCACCCCGGCCTTGGTCGCGCCATAGACAAACCGGTTGAGCGCCCCGATCACCGACGACGCGGCCGAGGACATGTTGATGATCGACCCGCCGCCCTTGCCCAGCATGGCGGGCAGAAAGGCCCGGGTGACGCGGTACATCGCCGTCATGTTCAGCTCAAGCGAGAAGGCCCATTGATCCTCGTCGCAGTCCAGGATCGAGCCATGCGCAACGAACCCCGCACAATTGAAGAGGACATCCGGCGCGCCGACCCGCCCTGCCGCGTCAAGCACGGCCGCACCGTCCGTCACGTCAAGCGCGAAGCTCTCGACCCCCGCAGGCAGGTCCGCCAGCTTGCCGGCATCGCGGTCGGTCGCCGTCACCTCGGCCCCCTCGGCCACCATGGCCAGCACCGAGGCGCGCCCGATCCCCTGCCCGGCGGCGGTGACAAAGCAGCGCTTGCCCTGAAGTCGTCCCATCCCCGTCCTCCTTCTTTGCGCGCAGGCTAGCCCGCGCGGCGCCGGGCCGGCAAGGCATCATTGAGGGCTTGGCGCCGCCCCGCGCGCTGTGCTCTAGTGCCCTGGCACGCCGCGCCGGGACATGCGCGCGAAAGGGGAGGGACATGGCCGGGCTGACCATTCGCAGCTTGCGCAAATCCTATGGCGCAACACAGGTCATCCATGGCCTCGACCTGGGCATCACGGATGGCGAATTCGTCGTGCTGGTCG
>JBCBKN010000285.1:0-6319 GCA_038521775.1 Pseudomonadota bacterium
ATGGATGAGTTCATCGATGTGGTCAAAGGCCTGGTGCGCGGTGAGGAGCGTCAATATGGCGACGTGCCCAACCCGATCCAGTTTCCCTGGTCGACCGGCTATGAGCTGCCGGTCTGGGTGGCCGCCTACGGCCCCAAGGCGCTCGACAGTGCCGGGCGGATGGGCGACGGGCTGATCCTGCAGGTCGCCGAGCCCGCCATCTGCAAATGGCTCGCCGAACAGGCCATCGCCGCGGGCAAGGCCAATGGGCGCGACATGTCGAACTATCGCGTGATGTCGGCCGCACCGGCCTTTTTTGGGGACATGGCCGCCTGCCGCGAGGCGACGCGCTGGTTCCCCGCCATGGTGGGCAACCATGTCGCCGATATTGTCGAGAAATACGGCACCGACCGCGACGATATCCCGTCCTCGCTGACCGCCTATATCAAGGACCGCAAGGGCTACGACTATTCAAAGCACGGCCAGTCGGACAATCCCTATCTCGACTTCATCACCGATGACATCATTGACGGGTTTGCGGTGCTGGGCACCCCGGACGATCACATCGCCAAGCTCAAGGTGCTGGAAAGTGTCGGGATCACCCAGTTCAACATCTATCTCGACAATGGCGATGAGGAGAACATCATCGCCGAGTATGGCAAGACCGTGATCCCGGCCCTCCAGCAGGCGTGATGCGACGGCCCCGCGGCGCCGGGGCCAATTTCGCCGCCGAGCCGTCGATACAATCTTGACCATCCCCGCAGGATTTCCGAGCCTCGGCCAGGGGCTGCCAGCAGGCTCGGGCAGAGTGTGGCGGCAGGTCGGATCGGGGAAAGCTCTGTGGGCGCAGAGATCGGATGGGGAATGTCATGACGCATGGAAAGAACCTGCGGATCGATCCGGATCGTCTGTGGCACAGTCTCATGGAAATGGCCAAGATCGGGCCGGGCGTGGCGGGCGGCAACAACCGCCAGACGCTGACAGATGATGACGCCGCCGCCCGGACGCTCTTTCAGGGCTGGTGCGAGGCGGCGGGGCTGACCATGGGCGTCGACAGCATGGGCAATATGTTCGCCACCCGGCCCGGGACCGACCCCGAGGCGCTGCCGGTCTATATGGGCTCGCATCTCGACACCCAGCCCACGGGCGGAAAGTATGACGGGGTGCTGGGGGTTCTGGGCGGGCTGGAGGCGATCCGCACGCTCAACGACATGGGCGTTAAGACCAAGCATCCCATCGTGCTGACCAACTGGACCAATGAGGAAGGCACCCGCTTTGCCCCGGCCATGCTGGCCTCGGGCGTGTTTGCCGGCAAATACTCCCAGGACTGGGCCTATGACCGGGTCGACGCGCAGGGCCTGCGCTTTGGCGATGAGCTCAGGCGGATCGACTGGGTGGGCCCCGAGGAGGTCGGCGCGCGCAAGATGCATGCGATGTTCGAGCTGCATATCGAGCAGGGCCCGATCCTGGAGGCCGAGGGCAAGGATATCGGCGTGGTCACCCATGGCCAGGGCCTGCGCTGGATCGAATGCACCATCACCGGCAAGGAATGCCACACCGGCTCCACCCCCATGCCGATGCGCAAGAATGCCGGGCGGGGGCTGGCGCGGGTCACCGAGCTGGTCCATGAGATCGCCATGGCCAACCAGCCCAATGCGGTGGGCGCGATCGGGCATGTCGATGTCTATCCCAACAGCCGCAACATCATCCCGGGCAAGGTCGTCTTCACGGTCGACATGCGCACCCATCTTCTGGACAAGCTCAATGCCATGGTCGCGGAGCTGATGGAGCGCGCGCCGGGCCTGTGTGCCGAGATCGGCACCGAGTTTTCCTGCGAGATCGTCGGCCAGTTCGACCCGCCCGCCTTTGATGCGGACTGTGTCGCGGCCGTGCGCCGCGCCGCCCAGACCATGGGCTACAGCCTTATGGATATCGTCAGCGGTGCCGGCCATGACGCCTGCTGGGTCAATGACATCGCCCCCACCGCGATGATCATGTGCCCCTGTGTCGACGGGCTGAGCCACAATGAGGCCGAGGATATCACCAGGGAATGGGCCCAGGCCGGCACCGATGTGCTGTTGCATGCCGTGCTCGAAACCGCTGTCATCGTCGAATAACCGGGGGAGATCGCCATGCGCAGGATCATCAAAGACGGCACCGTCGTCACGGCCGATCTGACCTACAAGGCCGATGTCGCGGTGGAAAACGGCGTGATCGTGGAGATCGGCCCGGGCCTGTCGGGCGACGCGACGCTCGATGCCACGGGCTGCTATGTGATGCCCGGCGGGATCGACCCGCATGTGCATCTCGAAATGCCCTTCATGGGCACCTATTCCTCGGATGATTTCGAGAGCGGCACGCGCGCAGCCCTCTCCGGCGGCACCACCATGGTGGTCGATTTCTGCCTGCCCAGCCCGGGCGAAAGCCTGCTCGATGCGCTCAAACGCTGGGACAACAAATCGACCCGCGCCAATTGCGACTTCTCCTTCCACATGGCGGTGACCTGGTGGGGCGAGCAGGTCTTTGAGGACATGCAAAGCGTGGTGCAGGCGCGCGGCATCAACAGCTTCAAGCATTTCCTGGCCTATAAAGGCGCGCTGATGGTCAATGATGATGAGCTTTTCTCATCCTTCAAGCGGCTGGGCGAGCTGGGGGCCACCGCACTGGTGCATGCCGAAAACGGCGATGTCGTCGCCGAGATGACCGCCAAGCTGCTGGCCGAGGGCAATAATGGGCCCGAGGCGCATGCCTATTCCCGCCCCAGCCAGGTGGAGGGCGAGGCCACCAACCGCGCCATCATGATCGCCGATATGGCCGGCGTGCCGCTTTACGTGGTGCATGTCTCCTGCGAGGAGGCGCATGAGGCGATCCGCCGGGCCCGCCAGAACGGCAAACGGGTCTGGGGTGAGCCCCTGATCCAGCATCTGACGCTGGATGAGAGCGAATATGCCAATCCCGATTGGGACCATGCTGCGCGGCGGGTGATGTCGCCGCCCTTTCGCAACAAGAAGCATCAGGAGAGCCTCTGGGCCGGGCTGATGTCGGGCAGCCTGTCGGTGGTGGCCACCGATCATTGCGCCTTTACCACCGAGCAGAAGCGCTATGGCGTGGGGGATTTCTCCAAAATCCCCAATGGCACGGGCGGGCTGGAGGATCGCATGCCGATGCTCTGGACGCATGGCGTGGCGACGGGTCGGCTCACGCTCAACGAATTCGTCGCCGTGACCTCGACCAATATCGCCAAGATCCTCAACTGTTACCCGCAAAAAGGCGCGGTGCTGGTCGGCGCCGATGCCGATCTGGTGGTCTGGGACCCCGCGCGCGAAAAGACAATCTCCGCCAGCGTCCAGCAATCGGCCATCGATTACAACGTCTTTGAGGGGCATCAGGTGAAGGGTCTGCCGCGCTTTACCCTCACCCGGGGGCATGTGGCGATCGAGGAGGGCGCGCTGAACATGCAGGAGGGCCATGGCCGCTTTGTTGCGCGCGCCCCCAACGCGACGGTCAATCGGGCGCTCTCGCAATGGAAGGATCTCACCGCGCCGCGCCCGGTCGCGCGCAGCGGCATTCCCGCCACCGGGGTGTGATGGGGGTGTGATGGGGGGTCTGATGGGCGTTTTCGAGGGCCTCAGCGCCTTCCCCGTCACCCCGGCCGATGCCGAGGGGCGGGTCGACACCGATCATCTGCAACGGCTGGTGGCGCGGCTCGTGCGGGATGGCATCGCGTCGATCGGGGCGCTTGGCTCGACGGGAAGTTACATGTATCTCAGCGGGTCTGAGCGGCAGCGCGCCCTGCACGCGGCCGTGGAGGCGGCGGGCACGACCCCGGTGATTGCCGGCATCGGGGCGATGCGCACGGCCGAGGTGATCGCCCACGCCAGAGCGGCCGAGGCCGCCGGGGCGTCGGGGCTGTTGCTCGCGCCGGTGCGGTATCTGCCGCTCAATGACGATGAGATCTTGGGGCTTTTTTCCGATGTCGCGGCGGCCACGGCGCTGCCGATCCTGATCTACAACAATCCCGGCACCACGGGGCTGACGATCTCGGAGGATCTGACCGCGCGTCTGGCGGCCATCCCCGGCGTGGCGGCGGTGAAAAACCCGCCCGCGCCCGAGGGAGATTTTGCCGGACAGATCGCCCGGCTGCGCCGCGCCACGCCAGACGGGTTTGTGCTGGGCTATTCGGGCGACAGCAGGATCGCAGGCGCCTTGGCCGCTGGGGCCGAAGCCTGGTATTCGGTGATTGCCGGCACGCTGCCGGGCCCGGCCGCCGCCCTGTGGGCCGCGCGGGGCGATGCCGGGGCCCTGGCCGCGCAGGCCGCCTCGCTCGCCCCGCTCCTTGCGCTCTTCGACCAGTATGGCGGGATCCGCATCGTCCATGCGATGGCGGAGATGCTGGGGCTGGGCGCTGTTACACCCCCGCCGCCCCTAAGACCGCTCGGGGCCGAGGCCGTCAGCGCCATCGAAGCGGCGCTCGACACCGTGCTGCATGCAGGCGCTGCGGCATGAGGCAAAGTTCTACCGCCGCAGCGCAGCGGCCCCTGCCCCGATCCCGGTCCTGCCGGGCAAGAGCAGCGTGAGTTCGAGCTCCGTGATTTCGGCCCGGCATCTCTCGCTGAGCTTTCAGACCAAGGACGGCCCGGTCCATGCGCTCTCGGACGTGACGCTCGACATCGGCAAGGGCGAGTTCGTCAGCTTCATCGGCCCGTCGGGCTGCGGCAAAACCACCTTTCTGCGCGTCGTGGCCGATCTGGAGACGCCGACCTCAGGCGAGATCACGGTGAATGGCGTCTCGCCGCAGGAGGCCCGCTCGGCCCGCGCCTATGGCTACGTGTTTCAGGCCGCGGGGCTTTATCCCTGGCGGACAATCGGCGGCAACATCCGCCTGCCGCTGGAGATCATGGGCTATTCAAAGGCCCAGCAGGCCGAACGCGTGAAACGCACCCTGGCCAGTGTCGATCTGACCGGGTTTGAGGGCAAATTTCCCTGGCAGCTGTCGGGCGGCATGCAGCAGCGCGCCTCGATCGCCCGGGCGCTGGCCTTCGATGCCGATATCCTGCTGATGGACGAGCCTTTCGGGGCGCTTGACGAGATCGTGCGGGACCATCTGAACGGCCAGCTCCTCGCATTATGGGCCCGAACCGAAAAGACCATCTGTTTTGTCACCCACTCGATCCCCGAGGCGGTGTTCCTGTCGACCAAAATCGTGGTGATGTCGCCGCGCCCGGGGCGGGTGACCGATGTGATCGAAAACCCGCTGCCCCGCGACCGGCCGCTTGAGATCCGCGACACACCGGCCTTTCTGGAGGTCGCATATCGGGTGCGCGAGGGGCTGCGCGCCGGGCACAGCTATGACTAGCCCGGGCTGGCTGCGCACCCTTTTGCCCGTGCTTGCGGTGCTGGCCGCGCTGCTGGCGCTCTGGTGGGCCGCGGTAGCCCCCATGAACATCCGCGCCGCGCTGGACGTGGCCGAGCGCAGCGGCGCCATTGTGCAGCCCGAGGGCTCTGCCCCGCGCCGCGATGTGTCGGCCTTGCGGCTGATGCTGGACAATTCCGAGCATATCGCCGCGGGCTACAACCTGGACCGGCCGCGGCTGCCGACCCCGGTGCAGGTGGGCGCGGAGCTTTGGAAAACCACCGGGGCAATGGCCCTGCGCGGGCGGGCCTTTTCCAAACGCTCGCTGATCTATCATGGCTGGATCACCCTGCAATCGACCATCTGGGGCTTCTTGCTGGGCACGGGCCTGGGCATTCTGGGCGCCATTGCCATTGTCTATTCGCGGGTGGCGGATCTGAGCCTGATGCCCTGGGCGATCATCAGCCAGACCATCCCCATTGTGGCGCTGGCCCCGATGATCATCGTGCTCTCCAACCAGATCGGCATTGCCGGGCGCGGCGTGCCCAAGGCGATCATCTCGGCCTATCTGTGCTACTTCCCGGTGCTGGTGAGCATGGTCAAGGGGCTGCGCTCGCCCGCCCCGTCGGAGCTTGACCTGCTCAAAACCTACAACGCCAACGGCGTGCAGAGCTTTTTCAAGCTCCGCCTGCCAGCAAGCGTGCCCTATCTTTTCACCGCGCTGAAGGTGGGCATCGCCGCGGCGCTGGTCGGCACGATTGTGGGCGAGCTGCCCACCGGCGCGATCAGCGGTCTGGGCGCGCGGATCCTCATCGGTGATCAGTTCGGCACGCCGCTGACCATCTGGTCGGCCCTTTTTGCGGCCGCGATCCTGGCCGGGGCGCTGGTGACGCTGATCGACCTCGCCCAAAGGGCAACGATGCGCCAGATGGGGTTCCGATGAGCTGGGTTCTGGGCGCGCTGGTCTTCTGGGCCCTGGCCTGGGCG
>JBCBKN010000286.1:0-6304 GCA_038521775.1 Pseudomonadota bacterium
CGCGCTGCATGCGCGCCTCACTGCATCGCGCCCGGGCTATGGCTGGTTGAGCGAGGAAGCGCCCGACAATCCCGCCCGGCTTGGCTGCGCAAAGGTTTTTGTGCTCGACCCCATTGACGGCACACGGGCGTTCATTGCGGGCGAGCGCGGGTTTGCCATCGCGCTGGCGCTTGTCGACCAGGGTGAGGTTGCGGCGGGTGTGGTGCATCTTCCGGCCCGGGATGAGACCTATGCCGCGCGACGTGGGGGCGGTGCGACGCTCAATGGCGCGCCCCTGCAGGCCTCGGCGCGCAGCGCATTGTCGGGTGCCGATATGCTTATCAGCAGCGCCCAGCTTCGCCCCGCGCTCTGGCCCGGCGGCCCGCCCCCGATCACCCGGCATTTCCGCCCCGCTCTGGCGCATCGGCTGTGCCTTGTCGCCTCGGGCCGTTTCGACGGGTTTGTCACCCTGCGCCCGACCTGGGAATGGGATGCCGCTGCCGGCGAGATCATCGCGCGCGAAGCGGGGGCCGAGGTGACGGATCGTCGGGGCGCGCGGGCGCGCTACAACAGCGCGTCGCGGCAGCTTGACGGGATGGTTGCAGCGCCCGCAGGGCTGCATTGCCAGATCATGGCGCGGCTGCACGGGCCGGCCGGTCCGGTGCTGTCCGCCGATTGACCTTACGCCCGGCCTGCCTATGCTGCGCCGGCTCGCGGGCAGGACCGGCAGCCTCGGCCTGGCGCGACAAAAAAACGAAAGAAGGGCAGAAGAGGTGCCATGAGTCTGGGGGTCTTTCGGCGCATCCGGCACTGGTCGGCGATCCATGCCGTGCTGGCTCGTCTGGCGGCGGGCTATCTGCGTTTTGTGCGTCGCACGGGGCGGTGGGAAATCCTGGGCGAGACGCCGCGCGCCCAGGCCATGTCCTATCGCGGCCGTCTGATCCTGGCCTGCTGGCACGGCCGGCTGGCGATGCTTCCCACCGAGCGTGTGGGGCCGGGTGCCGTCGCGGCCGTGATCTCGCGCAACACCGATGGCGAAGTGCTCAGCCAGATCATGGAGCGCTTTGAGATCGACACGCTGCGGGGGTCGAGCGAGGATCCGACCAAGCCATGGCGCCGGCGGGGCGGGCGCGAGGTCTTCAACGAGGCGCTGGCCGCGCTTCGCAACACCGCCGATCTTCGCATCGCCGTGACCCCGGACGGTCCGCGCGGGCCACGCATGCGCTGCCATCCCGGGGTGGCGCTGCTGTCGGCCCGCTCTGGCGTGCCGGTGGTGCCCTTTGCCTTTTCGGCCCGCTGGGGGTGGATTTTGGGAAGCTGGGACCGGTTCATGCTGCCCCTTCCCTTCACCCGCGGCGTCATCTGCTGGGGCACGCCGCTGCACCCGCCCCGCCCGGGCAGTTATGGGGCCGACGCCCCTGCCGGCGATGGCGCCCATGCCCAGGCCAGCGCCGGGGGCGAGCCCGAACCCGCGCGCGAGGCGCTCAAGACCTATGCGCAGAGAATTGAGGCGGCCATGAACGACCTTCTTGCCCAGGCAGATGCGCGAATGGGCCGGTCGAGCCCGCCGCAGGGATAGGGAGGGCGGGTGCATGGGCATGACCTGGTTCAGCCCGGCGGTTGAAAAGCGGAACAGCGGCATCGACGGGCGGGGCCTTTTTGCGCGGAGGCCGATCCCGGCAGGGGCCTGCGTTGTGATCAAGGGCGGGCATGTGTTCGACCGCGAAACCCGCGATCGCGTGGAGCGGAGCCTGGGCCCGGCCGAGATCCAGATCGGCGCGGATCTCTTCATCGGCCCCCTCACTGAGGCTGAGCGCGAGGGGGCGATGATGCATCTCAACCATTCCTGCGCGCCCAATCTGGGGATTCGCGGCCAGATCGCCTTTCACGCCATGCGCGACATTGATGCGGATGAGGAGCTGACCTTTGACTATGCGATGGGCGATGACGATCACTGGGTGATGGAATGCGCCTGTGGTGCGCCGGACTGCCGGGGCCGGGTGACCGGGCAGGATTGGCGGCTGCCCCGTTTGCGCCACCGCTATGCGGGCTGGTTTTCGGACTATCTCGCACGGCAGATCGCGGCGGAGGCAGGCTAGGTCCGTCCGATGCGTTCGCTTGCCCTTGGCATCTATCTTCTTGCCTCCCGCTGGGCGATGCCGCTGGCGCGGCCTCTGCTGCGTCGGCGTCTGCGCCGCGGCAAGGAGGATCCCGAGCGGCTCTCCGAACGCCTGGGCCATCCCGGCCGTGCGCGACCCGACGGGCAGCTTGTCTGGCTGCATGCAGCGAGTGTGGGCGAGGCGCTCTCGGTTCTGGAATTGCTGCGCCGGATCCGGACCCTCCGCCCGGATCTGGTGATCCTGGTGACCACCGGCACCCGCACCTCGGCCGAGCTCGTTGCGCGGCGCTTGCCCGAGGGGGCGTTTCACCAATACGCCCCGGTCGATCTGCATCTGGCGGTGGAGCGTTTTTTGGACCATTGGACACCCAGCCTGGCGGTCTGGGTCGAAAACGAGATCTGGCCGGCAATGATAACCGCCAGCCATCGCGCCGGCGTGCCGCTCGTTCTGCTCAATGCCCGCATGTCGGAGCGCAGTGCGGCGCGATGGCGTTGGGCGCCGGGCATGATTAGGCGGCTGCTGCGCGCATTCAGTGCGATTTTCGCCCAGGACGAGGCCAGCGCCGCGCGGTTGACGCAGCTCGGTGCGGCCGATGTGACCGTGACGGGGACCCTCAAGGAAGGCTCGGCGCCGCTTGCCCATGATGAGGCCGAACGCCAGCGGTTTGCGGGCTTTGTCGACGGACGGCCGCTCTGGCTGGCGGCCTCGACGCATGAAGGGGAGGATGCGCTCGTTGCCACCGCGCATCTCGCGGTCCGGCGCATGGCGGCCGAAGCGCTGCTGATCCTGGTGCCCCGGCATCCCGAGCGCGGCGCTCAGATCGCCGAAATGCTGCGGGCGGAGGGATGGCAGGTCGCCCAGCGCAGCGCGGGCGAGCGGCTGGTGCCGGCGACCGAGATCTACGTCGCCGACACGCTGGGCGAGCTTGGCCTGTGGTACCGTCTGTGCAGCGTGGCCTTTATCGGCGGATCGCTGGTGCCGGCGGGCGGGCATAACCCGTTTGAGCCTGCGGCCCTTGGCGCGGCGATCCTGCACGGGCCGGATGTGGCGAATTTCGAGGATGGCTACAAACGGCTCGCTGCGGTCGGCGCGTCGATCGAGATCAGCGACGCGGCGTCCCTGGCCGAGGCGGTGCGCAATGTGCAATCGCCCGAGGTCTCCGCGCAGATGGCCATGGCCGCCTGGGAGGTGTTCAGCGCCGGCAGCGAGGTGACCGACCGCGTGCTGCAGGATCTCGTCCCGCTGCTGCCCGGTCCGCGCTGATGCGCGCCCCGGCATTCTGGAGCATTGACGGGCCGCTCGCGCGGCTGCTCAGCCCCTTTGGCGCGGTCTATGGCGCAGCGACACGCCGCCGGCTGCGACGCCAGGGTGTGCGCCTGTCGATCCCGGTTCTCTGCGTGGGCAATCTGACCGCGGGCGGCACCGGCAAGACCCCCGTTGTGATCGCCCTGATCGAGGCGCTTGCGGCGCGCAGCAGCCCCGACTTGCGGCTCGACCTGCGTCCCGGCCTGCATGCCGACGTTCATATCGTGAGCCGCGGCTATGGCGGGCGGCTCAAAGGGCCGGTGCGGGTCGATCCGACCCGTCACAGCGCGGAAGAAGTGGGCGATGAGCCGCTCCTGCTGTCGGCTTTCGCACCGGTCTGGGTGGCGCGCGACCGGGCGGCGGCGGGCAGGGCGGCGGAGGCGGCCGGGGCGGAGGCATTGATCCTCGACGATGGGTTCCAGAACCCGTCCCTGGTCAAGGATCTGTCGCTGGTCGTGGTCGATGCCGAGACCGGCTTTGGCAATGGGCGCTGCATTCCTGCCGGCCCATTGCGCGAGCCGGTGGCGGTTGGTCTCGGCCGCGCGGATTTTCTCCTGATCCTGGGGCCTGCCGCCGCCCGCGCAGGCTTTCGCGCACGCACCGCGCTGCCGGACGGGCTGCCGGTGCTGGAAGGCGAGATCGTTCCGCGCGACACCGGCATGGCATGGGAAGGGCGCCGCGTGGTCGCCTTTGCCGGCATCGGGCGGCCCGAGAAGTTCTTTGCCACGCTGCGCGGGCTGGGGGCCGATCTGGTCGGGGCGCATGCACTGGCCGACCATCAACCGATCGGCCGGCAGCTTATGGCCCGGCTGGAGCGCGAGGCCCGCGACAAGCGGGCCATGCTGGTGACCACCGACAAGGATGCGGTGCGCCTGCCGCGGGCGCTGCATGGCACGGCCATTCCGGTGCCGGTCACCCTTCGCCTGGAGGATCCGGACCGGCTCGAACAGATCCTCGGGAAGGTTTTTGCCTTTAAATTGCCGGGTTAGAGGCGTTTATCTGCCATACGAGTTTAAGATGTATCAGCCTGGGCGCAGGGCGGGATTGCCGGCGCCAGGCCGGCAGGGGTAGAGGGGCCCTGCGCATCGCGTTCCCGTCCAGGCGCCCGGTTCCGGGGGGTCGGAAGGTCGGGTCGCCGTATCTCGGGTGGCGGCGATCCGACGCCCGGAACCTTCTCCTCAAAGCCGCATAATCTCACGATTCGGGTGGCAAAATTGGCTCGTTCAGGCAGCCTGTGCCGCCGCCTCGCCCGCCAGAACGGCAATATCGGTCATGATCCGGTTCAGCTCAAAATCCTTGGGCGTGTAGATCCGCGCCACGCCCATCGCGCGCAGCGTCTCGGCATCCTCATCGGGAATGATGCCCCCCACCACGACCGGCACATCCTTGAGCCCCGCCCGCAGCATCCGCGTCATGACATCCTCGACCAGCGGCAAATGCGAGCCCGAGAGGATGGAGAGCCCCACGACGTGTGCGCCTTCCTCAAGCGCTGCGTTCACGATCTCGGCCGGGGTCAGGCGGATGCCCTCATAGACCACCTCCATGCCGCAATCGCGGGCGCGCACGGCAATCTGCTCGGCCCCGTTTGAATGCCCGTCAAGCCCGGGCTTGCCGACAATGAATTTGAGCCGCCGCCCAAGACGGCTGGAAACCGCATCGACCTTGGCGCGGATCTCGGCCAGCCCCGCCGCCGGGGCAGGGGCCGATTTGGCAACGCCGGTGGGCGCGCGATACTCGCCAAAGACGCGCCGCATCACATCGCCCCATTCGCCGGTTGTCACGCCCGCCTTGGCCGCGGCGATCGAGGGCGGCATGATGTTTGCGCCGCTGCGCGCGGCATGTTCGAGCTGGGCCAGCGCATCCGCGACCCCACGGGCATCGCGGGCCGCGCGCCAGGCTTTGAGCCGCTCGATCTGGTCGTCCTCCACCGCCGGATCGACGGTCAGGATGCCGCCCTGACCTGTGGTCAGCGGCGAGGGCTCGCCGCCTTCGAACCGGTTCACCCCGACAACAACCGTCTCGCCAGCCTCGATGCGACCGAGCCGGGCCGTGTTGGCCTCAACCAGCGCTGCCTTCATATAGTCGATCGCCGCAATCGCCCCGCCCATCCCGTCGATGCGGGCAAGTTCGGCCCGGGCGCCATCCTTCAGCGCCGCGACCTTGCGGTCGACCGCCGGGTTGCCGTCGAAGAGATCCTCATATTCCAGAAGATCGGTCTCATAGGCCAGGATCTGCTGGGCCCGCAGCGACCATTGCTGATCCCACGGGCGGGGCAGGCCCAGCGCCTCGTTCCAGGCCGGAAGCTGCACTGCGCGCGCGCGCGCCTTGCGCGACAGCGTCACCGCCATGGTCTCGATCAGGATCCGGTAGACGTTGTTTTCCGGCTGCTGCTCGGTCAGGCCAAGCGAGTTGACCTGCACGCCATAGCGAAAGCGGCGCAGCTTGGGGTCCTGCACGCCATAGCGCGTGAGGCAGATCTCATCCCAGAGATCGACAAAGGCCCGCATCTTGCACATCTCGGTGACAAAGCGGATGCCGGCATTCACAAAGAACGAGATCCGCCCGACAATGTTGGGAAACTCCGCCTCGCTGACCTTGCCGCGCACCTCGTCGAGCACCGCACAGGCCGTTGCCAGCGCAAAGGCAAGCTCCTGTTCGGGCGTCGCCCCCGCCTCCTGCAAATGATAGGAGCAGACATTCATCGGGTTCCATTTCGGCGCCGCCTGATAGCAATGCTGCGCCACGTCGCCGATCAGCCGCAGCGACGGCTCGGGCGGGAACACATAGGTCCCGCGGCTCAGATATTCCTTGATGATGTCGTTTTGCACCGTGCCCTGCAGCGTGGCGACATCGGCGCCCTGTTCCTCGGCCACGGCGGTATAGAGCGCGAGCAGCCAGGC
>JBCBKN010000287.1:0-6285 GCA_038521775.1 Pseudomonadota bacterium
CAGGGGCCGCCCCGCACAAAGGGTTGAGCGACGAGGAATGGGAGCGCGGCATGGCCGGAGAGAAAGACACGTTCGAAGTGTATCAGGACAAGCGTGGCGAGTGGCGCTGGCGCCGCAAGGCCTCAAACGGCAAGATCGTGGGGGCTGCGTCAGAGGGCTATAAGGCCAAGTCCGACTGCGAGGCCAATATGAACCGGGGCCCCAAGGACAGCGACAAATGGGAGTTTTACCGCGACAAGCGCGGTGAGCATCGCTGGCGCCGCAAGGCCTCGAACGGCCAGGTGGTGGGCGCCTCGAGCGAGGGTTACAAATCCAAGGCCGATTGCGAGGCCAATGCCGCGCGCCAGGGCTTTACCAGCTGAGCGCAGGGCAAAGCGTAGGGGCGCCGGGACCGGCCCGGCGCCGCCATGCAAGATCGGGTGACCCCGCCCAGAGATCAGACGAAGATGAAGTCGGTCGCATCCACCGCCACAGCGGCATCATGCAGGATGACCATGCGCAGATCGTCGCCGATCCGGGCCACGGTCGATGTGGCCGAGGTGTCGCGCAGGATCAGATCGGCCGCGGCCATGCCGGTTTCGGTGAGGTCGATCATGTCGCCATCCTCAAAATCGGCGATCACGTCGCGCGTGCCCTCGTAAAGGTCAAAGCGGAACGTATCGGCGCCGGCACCACCGACCAGCAGATCGTTGCCGAAACCGCCGGTGATGACGTCGTTGCCCTCGCGGCCATTGATGATGTCGCGTGACCCGCCGCCCCAAAGGCTGTTCGAGCCGCCCTCGCCGCGGATGATGTCCTCAAGCAGCGAGCCGGTCAGATCGCCGCCCGCCGTTGCCCGCTCATCGATGGCCGAGGCCAGATCGATCACCGTGGTGGTGCCAGAGATCTCATAGGAGATCGCCAGCTGAGTGTTGCCGGTGCTGCTGTCGGTCGCGTCGATCACCTCGATGATCTCGGGCGAGACATCGCCCATCACGGCGCTTTCGACATAGGCGGCAAGCTCCGGCGCGGTCGGATCATCGGCGCGGTAGATCATGATGCCGCCATCACGCTCCAGCCCCACAAAGATGAAGTCGACGCCGCCGACCTCGCCCACCGCAATCGCCTCGGGCTCGGGGCCCTTATTGTCCGAGCGGTTCTCGTCGATCACATCATCGGCATCGGTGGGGAAATCGTCATTGTTGAACGCGTTGGGCACGCGCAGCGAGGCCACGATCTCCTCAAACTGCGACCCGCTGTCAAAGACCACATTGCCCGCCGCATCGAAGACGGTGAAGGACCGGCTGCCATAGGAAAAGAGCTGGTCGAAATCGCCATCGCCATCGGTGTCGCCATCGATCGAGGAAATGCCCAACCGGCCCAGACGCTCATCGACCTGGAGCGCGATGGGGTTGGCAAAGCTGGCCGGGTCGAGCGTGATATCGGCGATGCGCTCATCCTCGCCCCGGTCGTCGCCCTCATTGGCGGTCACGAAATAGGTCGTGCCGCCGCTGTCGAAACTGGCAATCCCATCGGGCATGCGCAGGCCCTGCACCGGCCAGTTGCGGATCGAGATCGCATCGTCGCGGTCCGAGGCATCGATGCCGAAGCCGGGCATCGAGTGATCCGAGGTGCCCAGCGACAGGATGTCGGTGAAGGTCGATGTGGCGATATCGAAGACCGCGACGGCGTTGTTTTCCTGCAGCACCACAAAAAGGGTCGAGCCGTCTTCGCTTTCGGCGATGTATTCGGGTTCGAAATCCTCCGATGCCGGGCGGCCGTCAAAGATGCGCACGCCGGCGGCGCGCAGCGCGTCTTCCTGCCCGTCAAAGGCGGTGAAATCGAAGGTCTGCACCGCGCCGGTGGCCACGGTGATGATGCTGATGCCGCCCTGCGGATCGCCGAACGCGTCATCCGCCTCGCCCTCATTGGCGACATAGATCAGCGTGCCATCGGCAGAATAGGAGATCTGGTCGGGCAGGTTGCCCACCACGACCTGATCGATGGCCGCAAAGCTGGTGGTGTCAAACCGCGCGATCACCCCGTTTTGCGGGGTGAGGTTGCCCAGGCCGTCATCGAGCGGGTCGAGCTCGACCGCAACCGAGACCTGGCCGCCGGAGACCGCAACCGAATTGATGCCGCCGAAATCGGGGATGCCCGAAAGATCGATCGACGTGACCAGGGTGAAGCTGGCCGTGTCGATGATGTCGATCCGGTCTTCCTCGCCATTGGTGACGTAAAGCCGGCCGGTGGCGGCTTCAAATGCGACGACCTCGGAGCCGCCGGCGCCGACGCCGCTGTCAAATGTGCCGAATTGAACGATGCCGCTGGCAATCGCGCTTTCATTATACATGTTGGGGTCCCCACCGCGTTTTACGAGTTTCGATGTTCTGCGCATCGCCGTGTATTGTGCGGCTGCAACGGGTTTGTGACAGCGCCGCGCGGCGGTTCACCTCGATTTCACAGCGGTGCGGCGGCGGGCGCTCGGGCCCTGCGGTTGGGGGTTGGTGGTGGTCGGGTGCCGGCGGGCCAATTGCTGTCTGTCGGGATTTAGCAGTCGGGGATTGGGGTCAGCGGCGCGGGCTCAGCCGGGTGACATGGCCCATCTTGCGGCCCTCGCGTATCTCGGCCTTGCCGTAGAGGTGCAGTTTTGCCGCAGGGTCGGCGGCAATCTCGGCCCAGCCCGCCGCATCTTCGCCGATCAGATTGTCCATCACCGCATCGGCATGGCGCGCGCCATCGCCCAAGGGCCAGCCGGCGATCGCCCGGATATGCTGCTCGAACTGGTCGATCTGGCAGGCCTCGAGGGTCCAATGCCCCGAGTTATGCACCCGCGGCGCGAATTCATTGACCAAAAGCCCCTGCGGGGTGACGAAGAACTCCACCCCGATCACACCCACATAGTCGAGCGCATTCAGGATCCGCCCCGTGGCCAGGGCCGCATCGGTGGCGCGATGCAGGCTGAGCGCGGCCGGCACGGTCGAGCGGCGCAGGATCCCGCCCTCATGCAGGTTCTCGGCGGCATCAAAACAGACAACCTCGCCCGCCGCGCTGCGCGCCCCGATCACCGAGACCTCGCGCTCAAAGGCCACCACGCCCTCGGCGATCAGATCGCCCGAGGCCGACCAGGTGAGCGCGCGACGCGCGGCCTCGCGCGTTGCCACATGTTTCTGTCCCTTCCCGTCATAGCCCATGCGCCGGGTTTTCAGGATCGCGGGCAGGCCGGTTTCAGTGAGGGCAGCGTCCAGATCCTCTGCATCGCCAAGCGGCGCGAAGGGGGCCGTGGTCAGCCCCAGCCCCGCCAGAAAGCGCTTTTCCTCCAGCCGGTCCTGCGCGGTGGCAAGCGCTGTGCGCCCGGGGCGAACGGGGCGCAAAAACTCCAGATAGTCGAGCGTGGCAATGGGGACATTCTCGAATTCATAGGTGATCACGTCGACCGCCTCGGCAAAACGCTTGAGCGCCGCCTGGTCCTCCCACGCCCCGGATGTCGCCGCAGCCGAAACCTCACCAGCAGGCGTTCCCGATGCGGGATCGTAGATATGGCAGCGCAGGCCCAGCCGTGCGGCCGCTATGGCAAGCATGCGGCCAAGCTGGCCCCCGCCCAGAATGCCGATCACCGAGCCCGGCTTCAGCGCCCGAATGGCCAATGGGTCAGTCATCCTGCGGGACCTCCGCCACCGATGCGCTGAGCGCGGCGCGCCAGGCGGCAAGCCGGTCGGCCAGGGCCGCATCGCCCAGCGCCAGGATCTGTGCTGCCATCAACGCGGCATTCGCCGCCCCGCCAATGGCCATGGTGGCGACCGGGTATCCGCGCGGCATCTGCAGGATGGAGTAAAGCGAATCGACGCCCGAAAGCGCCCTGGTCGGCACCGGCACCCCGATCACCGGCAGCAGCGTTTTGGAGGCGAGCATGCCCGGCAGATGCGCCGCACCGCCCGCGCCGGCGATGATGGCGCGCAGACCGCGCTCGGCCGCGCCGCTGCCATAAGACCACAAGCGTTCGGGCGTGCGATGGGCCGAGACGATGCGCACCTCATGCGCGACGTCCAGCTCGGCCAGCAGCTCGGCTGCCGGACGCATCACCGGCCAGTCCGACTGGCTGCCCATCACCACCCCGATCAAAGGATCCGCCTGCATGCTTGCCCCTTGCTGCCGAAGCTGCATTGCCTAGCGCGGCGGGCCAGGCGCGACAAGACCTATGCAATGAAGGCCCCGGCAATCCGGGCCCACGCAATCCGGGCCTACGCAACCCGGGCCCATGCAATCAAGATCTGCAATCGGGACCTTCGCAATCGGGGCCTATGCAATGATGTCGGGGTAGAGTTCGTCCTCGATGCGCGCAATCTCATCCTTCAGCCGCAGCTTGCGCTTTTTAAGGCGGCGCAGGGTCAGGGCCTCGCCCCGCCCACGCGCGTCCAGCGCGGCGATTGCATCGTCGAGGTCGCGATGCTCCTCCACAAGCACGTCGAGACGCGCGCGCAACACATCCTCGCGCGACATCTGAGGGATCACGGAACGTGCTGCCGACGGGTCGCTGTCCTTCATACCCCTAGAGTTACCGCAGAACGCGAGGCGCTGCCAGTGTCGCAGCGCTTGCCGGCCCCGCTTTGCAGGGTTATCTGCCCTGTATGGCGCTTCCAAAGCTTGTCACAAAATTCCTGCATCGCCCGCCGCGCGTGGCTGTGCTTCGGCTGTCCGGTGCGATCGGGGCGGCCGGGCGGTTCGGCGGCGGTCTTTCGGACGCAGCGCTCGCCCCGCTGGTGGAGCGGGCGTTTCGACGCAGCCGTCCCAGCGCGGTGGCGCTGGCGATCAACTCGCCCGGCGGCTCGCCGGTTCAGTCAGCGCTGATTGCGGCCCGCATCCGGCGGCTGGCGGCTGAGACCGACACCAAGGTGTTTGCGTTTTGTGAGGATGTCGCGGCCTCGGGCGGGTATTGGCTCGCCGCGGCCGCCGATGAGATCTATGCCGATCCGACCTCGGTCGTCGGCTCCATCGGGGTGATCTCGGCCGGGTTCGGGCTGCATGAGCTCATCGCGCGCTATGGGGTGGAGCGGCGGGTTCACACCGCGGGCGACAGCAAATCGCTGCTCGACCCGTTCCGGCCCGAAAATCCTGAGGATCTTGAGCGGCTTCGGCGCATTCTGGACGGGATCCATGCGGAGTTCATCGCCCATGTGCGCGACCGGCGCGGCGCCAAGCTCAGCGATGCGGATCTGTTCACAGGCGAGGTCTGGCTGGGCCGGGCGGCGGTCGAGACCGGTCTGATCGACGGTCTGGGTCATCTGGTGCCGCGCATGAAAGAGATCTACGGCGACAAGACCCGCTTTACCGTGGTCACGCCGCGGCGCTCGCTCTTTCAGCGCCTGGGCGCGCCGGGTGCCGGCGGGCCGGGCGCCCTGCCCCCATTCCGCAACCCGGCCGAGGACAGTGACAGCGCCTTGGCCCGCAGCCTGGTCAGCGGTACACTCGACGCCCTGGAAGACCGCGCGCTCTGGGCGCGGTACGGCAGCTGAGGGGCCCGCCATGCTTGCCAAAGTCGCCACGCTGCTGCTGCTCTTCTTTGCAATCCTCGCGGTGTTTGGAAAATTTCGCTTTGGCATGCCGCGCATCGGCCGCCGCAAGGCGCAAAAGATCACCGCGGTGCGCTGCCGGTCCTGCGGGCGGTTGCGGCCCGAAAACGCGCGCTGCAGCGATTGCGGCAAGGCCTGACTGACAGGTCACAACGGCAAGACAAGCGGTGCGAACCGTCGGCAGGCCGGCGCTTCGGCGACCAGTCCTACGGCCGCAATCGCAGTACTAATCGACCCGCGCTAATCGATCCGCCAGCGGGCATCGGCCGCCGCGTCGGTGTCGCGGGCATCGACCCAGCGACCGCCCTCCGGCGTTGACTCTTTCTTCCAGAACGGAGCCCGGGTCTTGAGATAATCCATGATGAATTCGGCCGCCTCGAAGGCCGCGCGCCGATGGGCCGAGGCCGTCACCACCAGGACAATGTTCGCCCCGGGGGCCAGACGGCCCACGCGATGGACGATCAGAACCTCCTGCAAGGGCCAACGGGTCCGGGCCTCGGCCTCGATCTCCGACAGGGCCGCTTCGGTCATGCCGGGGTAATGTTCAAGCTCCAGCGCATCGATCTGCGTGGCCCCGGCCGCGCCGCGCACCAGGCCGGTGAAGCTGACCACAGCGCCGATATCGGCGCGCCCCGCCGACAGCGCCGCGATCTCGGCCCCGATCTCGAAATCCTCCGCCGTCACGCGCACCGCCATCGGTCAGCCCCGCATGGCTCAGCCGCCGGTCATCGGCGGG
>JBCBKN010000288.1:0-6278 GCA_038521775.1 Pseudomonadota bacterium
CCGAGCGTGGATTACGAGGCGGTCTTGCGCCGGGTCGGGGACGAGATGATGCGCTTTCGCCCCGGCGCGCGGTACCTGACGGCCGCACCGCTTTACCAATCGGCCCCCTCCACCCTCACCTCCTGCGCGCTGGTCTCGGAGGGGGTGTCGGCCTATGTCGCCCCGCGGTTCGAGGCCGAGAGCTTTCTGGCCACCATCGCGGCCGAGCGCATCACCCATATCTATCTCGTGCCCACGATGATGAGCCGGATGCTCAAGCTGCCCGAGGCGGTCAAGGCGCGCTACGATCTCTCTTCGGTGGAGTTTTGCGTCTCGACCGGCTCACCCTGGCCGCATGATCTCAAGGCCGCGATGATCGCATGGTGGGGCCCGGTCTTTTGGGAAAGCTACGGCGCGACCGAGATCGGCTTCATGACCATGGCCTCCTCGCAGATGGCGCTGGACCGGCCCGGCACGGCGGGGCTGCCGCAGATGGGCTGCTCGATCCTGATCCTCGATGCCGATGGCACACCGCTGCCCCCGGGCGAGGTTGGCGAAATCTATGCGCGCATGGATGCCTTCGGCGGGTTTGACTATTCCAACGACCCCGAAAGCCGCAAGGCGGCCGAAAAGCATGGCCATTGCTCGGTGGGCGATCTGGGCTGGCTGGATGCCGAGGGGTATCTCTTCATCTCCGACCGCAAGAAGGACATGATCATCTCGGGCGGGGCGAATATTTTCCCCGCCGAGATTGAGGCGGTGCTGATGCGCGCCCCCTTCATCCGTGATGTGGCGGTGTTCGGTGCGCCGGATGCGGAGTTTGGCGAGAAGATCGTCGCGGCGGTCGAGCCCGCTGCCGGATGGGCGCCGGATGCGAGCGAAGTGCTCGCCTTTCTCGACGGCAAGCTCGCGCGCTTCAAGCATCCCCGGCTGGTGGAGTTTCACGAGGCCCTGCCGCGCGAGGACAGCGGCAAGATCTTCAAGCCGCGTCTGCGCGCCCCGCATTGGGAAGGGGCCGGCCGCAAGATCTGATCCCTTCGGGTAGGGCGCGGGCAGGGCGCGGGCGGGGAGCCCGACAGGCCGCAGCCTTAGCCGAGCGCCCGCAGCACCGCCTCGGTCGAGGTGATCTGGGCGACATTGCCCATCGCAAACTCGATCGAAGCGCGGTGCCAGTCGGCATTCATCGTCGCGCAGGCATCCTCGGGCACGATGATGCGGAACCCCTTGTCCGCGCCGGTCCGGGCGGTGTGCTCGACGCTCATGTTCGTCCAGGCGCCGCAATTGAGGATCGTGTCGCGCCCGCCATGGCGCAGATAACTCTCCAGCCGGCTGGTCTCCCAGGCGCTCATCGACATTTTCTCAACCACCAGATCGCCCGGCTGCGGCTCCAGCCCCGCGGCCGGCGCGACGCCCCATGTGCCGCGCACCAGCGCATTCTCGCCCTTCAGCCCCTGAAAGAGCGGCGCATGCTGGGCCAGATGCGGATGACCGGGCTCGCAGACCATCCAGACATGGATGACCATGATGCCGGCGCGCCGCGCCGCCTCGGCCAGGGCCGCGGCATTGGCCACGACATTCTGCGCCCGCGCATGCTGGGGCGACCCGCTGGCCGCAAAGGCCCCGCCTTCGATGATCACGTCGTTCTGCAGATCCTGCAGGATCAGGGCGGTGCGTTGGGGATCGAGCGTCACGCCGCCGGTCGCCGCCGTCGCTGCCGATGTCGCTGTCGCCGGGGCAGCGGCCGCGGCGGGCATTCGGGCGGGTGCCGGGGGTGGCGCGTGCATAAAGGGCTCCACACGCCCGCGCAGCTTCATCTCCACGGCATAAAGCGAGGTGGAGGCGCAGAGGAACAGCGTCTGCCAGGTCTCGCCGCCCCAATGCAGATTGGCCACCAGCTCGGGCACCGCGATCTTGCCCAGATGGGTGCCGTCAAAGCCGTAGACCCAGACCCCGCCCGGCGCCGTGACATAGACATTGCCGTTGATATCGGCCTTCATCCCATCCGGCACGCCGGGTTTGAGGCTGTCCTTGATGCCCGAGGCAAAGACCCGGCCATTGGTCAGCCGCCCGTCCGGGGCGATGTCGAACATGCGGATATTGGCCTGTTCGGTGTCGTTGACCCACATGAACCGCTCGCAGGGCGAGAGGCAGAGGCCATTGGGCTGGGTGAACATGTAGCGGTCCGAAACCAGCACCGCCTCATCGCCCGGCCGGTGCCCCGGCGGCAGCATATAGACCCCCTGAAAGCCCAGTTCGACCGGCCGCTCGACCCCGAACATCTCGGTGCGCCCATAGGTGGGGTCGGTGAAATAGATCGCCCCGTCCGATTTCACCACGATGTCATTGGGCGAGTTCAGCGTCTTGCCCTCGAAATGCGAGGCCATGGTCTCGCGGCTGCCATCGGGCCGGAAGCGCGCGACCGAGCTTGTGGTGTGTTCGCAGACCAGCAGGTTGAAGGCGGCATCATAGGTCATGCCATTGCCCTTGTTGGTCGGGCGCAGGACCTCGCGGATCCGGCCATCGGGCGTCCAGCGCCGCCGCACGCTGGCGGGGATGTCCGAAAAGGTCAGATGCCGCTCATGCGGGTGCCAGATCGGGCCTTCGGTGAAGACAAAACCGGTGCCAAGCTGGCGCACCGGCGCGTAGTCGTCGATCAGCGCGCGAAACCGGTCGTCTAGGGCTGTGTGGGTCATGCTCTGCGGGCTCCCGGCGGATTGGGCCGGGCGCAGACGCTCAGCTGCTGTTGGCCCGGATGTGAGCGGTGAAGGCGTCGCGCAGCACCGCGCGGCTTTGCACGCCCTGAATGACGCGCTGGACGCGGCCGCGCCCATCCATAAGCAACAGCGTCACATGCGACACCCCATGCCGTGCGGCAAGCGCGCGCCCCTCGCTGGTGCGGATATTGGCAACCACATAGGTCACATCGGCATCCGACAGCTCTTCGAGCGCCGCGCGGGTCTCGACCTGCAGCTCGCGGCAAAGCGCGCATTGCGGATCGTGGATCTGCACGATGCTGGGGGTGCCCTTGCCGATGCGGGTCAGGTCGTGCTCGGTCGCATGGGCGCGGAAGGAGTGCACGACATAGGCGCCGACCCCGCCAACCACCGCCAGACCGATGGCGCCGTTGCGCGCCAGCCGCAGCATGTCGCGCCGTGTCATCGGCGTGGCCGAGGGCGCCGCGGCCTTGGCCGATTTCCTGCGTGCCTTTGAAGCGTGACGCTGTTTTTTCATGGGCATACCCCGCTGCAGGCTGGAACGCGCTGCTCATGTGGGTAGCCAGACCGGCGATCACGGCAAAGTCACAAATTGGTGCGCGCCGGCCGCCGCAGCCGTCCGTGCGGTCGCCATCCGTGCGGTCGCCATCCTTGCGGTCACCGTCCTTGCGGTCACCGTCCTTGCTGCCGCGCAAAGATGCCGCGCGCCGCATGTCACGCCGGAAACCAGTTGCGCGACGGCAGCGTCTCGGTCATCGGCCCCGGCACCGTCATGCCCAGCCGCCCGGTGACCTGGGCATGTTCGATGCGTGCCGGTTTGTCATGGATCGGCAGAAGAAAGCTGTAATTGTTGAGCAGCTTCTTGATCGCGCCCTTTTCGCCGCGTTTGGAGCCGGAATGGTTGCCGGTGGTGCGCGGCTCCATCCAATTGTTGGTCATCACATGGTTCACGATCTGGTCGTTGAAATCATAGATGACATCGCCGCAGATGCAGGCCAGGCCCTCGGCCGTTTCGACCACCACATTCATCGAGCCCTCGGTATGGGCGCCAGCCGGCTCGCACCACACGCCGGGGATGATCTCCTCGGCCTGGGTGATCTCCAGATCCAGAAACCGCATCGCCTCGGGCTCATAGATCCGCTCGACCAGATGCAGGATGTCGGGCTTGGGGTATTGCGGGTACATGATGCCCGAGACCGAGAACTCCATCTCGCGGCGGTTGATCACCACGGTGGTGTTCATGGGGAACTTGTCGTCCTTGCCCGCATGGTCGATATGCAGATGGGTGTGCAGGATATAGCGGATGTCGCCGGGCTTCAGCCCATGCTTGGCCAGCTGGTTCTCGATCATGTTGTCGTGGAATTGCAGCCCGCGCATGCCCAGCGATTCCATGATCGCATTGTCGCGATAGCCGGTGTCGACCAGCACCGGGTACTGGCCGCCCAGGATCAAAAAGCCATAGACCGGCACGCGGCGCACCCGCCCGCATTCATGGCCCAGCACCAGGAACGAGGTCTCAAGCTCGATATCGCCATAGTCGAGAAGATGGATCGTGAGGGCCATTTTATGCTTCGTGCTCCCTGTTCATGCGGTCAGATGCGGTAGACCCGCGCCGCGGTGTCGTTGAAGATCGCTCGGCGGGCCGGGCCCGAAAGCCCGGCGGTCGCGGCCTGAAAGGCGGTGATCAGCGCGGCATAGGAGGTCCAGATCTTTTCGATCGGGAAGTTCGAGCCGAACATGCAGCGCTTGGGCGTGAAGAGCTTTGCCGTCGTTTCGACGATATCGGCGATATGGGCCGGGTCGTTGCGATGCAGGAACGTGCCCAGGCCGGAGAGCTTGACCATGACATTCTTGGCGCGGGCCAGCCGCTTCATGCCCTGATGCCAGGCTGCGCGGCCGTGCTCGGAAAGGTCTTCGAGCATTCCGGCATGCTGAAGGATGAAGGTGACTTCGGGGCAGGCCTCGGCCAGGGCGGCGGCGCCCTCCATCTGCGGGGCAAAGACCTGCAGATCGAAGCACCAGCCATAATCGGCCAGATGGGCGATGTTGCGCTGTACCGTCGGGTCCTCGCTCAGATCGGGGCGGGCGGCAAAGCGGTAAAGCGGGTTCTCGTGCCAGTGAAGCTGCTGGCGGATGCCGCGCATCAGCGGCTGGGCGGCCAGCCGGTCGAGCTGAGGCCGCACATCGGCGGCGGTGAAATCGGCATAGCCCACGATGGCATGCGGCCAGCCATGCGCATCGGCGACCGACTGCACCCAGGCGGCCTCATCCGCCGCCCAGTTCGGCGCCCAATTGGCCTGGACATAGACCGATTTCTCGATGCCAGTGCCGGCCAGATCGGCCAGATACTCATCGATGAGATAGTCGCGCTTGATCGGCGCATAGGGCCCGAAGATCCGCGGCCGCTCGGGACCCAAAAGCCAGGGCAGATCATGCTGGCGCCAGATATGGTGATGCGCGTCGATCATGCCGAGCGTGCCGTGGTCAACACATGATCGGTCAGCGCGGCGATGTCCCCGCCGGGCGCAAGCGCGTCGAGATCGGGCAGGATGGCCGCCAGACCGGCGGTTTCAGGGCGATAGCCCGCGCTGCCCGCCAAGGGGCTGAGCCAGTTCAGCCGCCAGGCCAGGCGCGCCAGCCGCCGCGTGGCCGCGACCATCGCCGCCGGATCGCCCCGCTCCAGCCCGTCCGACAGAACCAGCACCAGCGCGCCACGGGCAAAGCCGGCATAGCGGGGCACGGCCAGAAACGCCTGCAGCGCCTCGCCGATCCGTGTGCCGCCATCAATGTCAGCGATCAGCGCCGCCGCCCGGGGCAGGGCGCGGTCGGCAGCCCTGGGTGCCAGCGCCCGGGTGATGCGGGTGAGCCGCGTGCCCAGCGTGAAGACCTCGATCCTTTCGGCGGCCTGGGTCAGCGCATGCGCAAAGCGCAGCGCAGGCTCTGTGCGCTCGGACATCGAGCCCGACACGTCGATCAAGAGCACAATGCGCCGCTGGCGCAGGCGCCGGCGGGTCATGGGCAGGGTCAGAAGCTCGCCATCACGCCGGGCCGCCGCGCGCAGCGCGCGGCGCAGATCCGGCCGGTCGCCCGACCGCGCGGCGATGCGGCGGCGCGACAGGCGGCGGGGCAGGTGGCGCGGCGCGGCGCGGGCAAGCTGGGCGAGGGCGGCGTCTTCCCCGGCCGCAAGCTGGCGATATCCCAGCCGTTCGGCGGGCGTGGCCTCGGCCCCGGGGGGCGCCTCGGCCGGGTCCAGCTCGGCCGCGGCATCGGCGCCGCTGGCCTCATGCGCCTCGACCTCCTCACCCTCATCGCCATGGGCCGGCGCGCTCACGGTCTGGCCCAGAAAGAAGGCGCGGAAGAGCGCGTCGAAGGCCTCGACCTGCTCAGGCGGCACGGCAAACAGGGCGCGGGCTGCGCGATAGACATCGGTCAGGCCGCGCGGACCCAGCAGGCCGATGGCCCGGACAAAGCCGATGGTCTGATCCGGCGCCACCGCAAAGCCGTTTGCCCGCAAGAGACCGGCGAAATCGACGAAGGGGCGCAGCGCGCCCGGCAATTTGCCTGGTAACGTGCCGGGCGGCGCGC
>JBCBKN010000289.1:0-6250 GCA_038521775.1 Pseudomonadota bacterium
ATGCCGAACCGCGTGGCGCGGTCCATCAAAAAGGACTGCTCGCTCATCGGATGCTCCATCTCGGTTTGCCCCCTGCTAGCGAAGCGGCTGTCACCGGGCAAGGAAAAGCTGGTGGATCTGTGACCTTGGCCACACTACCTCCCGCCCGGAGTTAAGATGGGGTTGCGCATGCCGCGGAGTGGTCTGCCCATTTTGGGGCTCATGCTCTGTCTAATGCTGGGCGTGATGCTCGGGCTGATGCTGGGCGCGGTCACTGCATCGGCCGAGCCGCGCTGGGCGGCGTTGGACGCGCCCGGGCGCATTGCCCTGATGCGTCATGCGCTGGCCCCGGGCACCGGCGACCCGGTGCGCTTCCGGCTGGGCGATTGTTCCACGCAGCGCAATCTTGACGCGCGCGGCCGCCAGCAGGCCCAGCGCATCGGCGCGGCACTGCGCGCGGCGGGCATCGCGTTCGACCGGGTGCTGACCAGCCAATGGTGCCGGTGCCGGGACACCGCGCAGCTGCTCGATATCGGGGCGGTCGAGGATTTTGCGCCGCTCAACTCGTTTTTCCGCGACAGCAGTGCGGGGCCCAGCCAGACCGAGGCGCTGCGCCGCTTTCTGGCCGGCCGTGCGCCGGGCGCGCCGCTGATGCTGGTCACCCATCAGGTCAACATCACCGCGCTGACCGGGGTCTTCCCGCGCTCGGGCGAGGTGATCATCATCGAGGTCGACCCGGAGGGCGCGGTCACGGTGGTCGACCGGGTGCTGATCGACCCCTGAGCGGGGCTCAGGCCCGGCGTTCGACCATCATGCGCTTGATTTCCGAGATCGCCTTGGCCGGGTTCAGGCCCTTGGGGCAGGTCTTGGCGCAATTCATGATGGTGTGGCAACGGTAAAGCTTGAAGGGGTCTTCCAGATCGTCGAGCCGCTCGCCCGTCGCCTCATCGCGGCTGTCGATGATCCAGCGATAGGCGTGCAGGAGCGCCGCGGGGCCCAGATAGCGGTCGCCATTCCACCAATAGCTGGGGCAGGCGGTCGAGCAGGAGGCGCACATCACGCATTCATAAAGCCCGTCGAGCTTTTTGCGGTCTTCGATCGACTGGCGCCATTCATCGGCCGGGCGGTTGGTCTTGGTCTCCAGCCAGGGCATGATCGAGGCGTGCTGGGCGTAAAAATGCGTGAGGTCGGGGATCAGATCCTTGATGACCTCCATATGCGGCAGCGGATAGATCTTCACATCGCCCTTGATCTCGTCGAGCCCGTAGATGCAGGCCAGCGTGTTGATCCCGTCGATGTTCATCGCGCAGGAGCCGCAGATCCCCTCGCGGCAGGAGCGGCGGAAGGTCAGCGTGGGGTCGATCTCGTTCTTGATCTTGATCAGCGCGTCGAGGACCATCGGCCCGCATTCGTCAAGATCCACCCAATAGGTGTCGATGCGCGGGTTCTGCCCGTCCTCGGGCGACCAGCGATAGATCTTGAAGGCGCGCACATTGTCGCCCGACGGTTTGGGCCAGGTCTTGCCGACCATGATGCGCGAGTTCTTGGGCAGGGCGAATTCAACCATCTCGGTCTCCGTCAGCCAGGGCTCCGACAGCCTGGGTCAGCTGGGCTTTGAAGCAATGAAAAGACGTTCGCCGCGCTGAAGGCCGTGGCGGGTGACGTCGGGTTCGGTGGCAGCGTAGCTGTCGACCGCAAAGCCCTGCGCGGCCAGACGGTCGGCGAAATCCGCCCCATACATGCGCAGATGCAGCCGGTCGGTGTAATAGGCATGCCGCATGTCGGGCGAGAGGGCGGGGTCCTCATGCGTGGCATCCCAGCCCTGAACCTGCGGCACGGTAAGGATGGCGCGGCCGCCGGGGGCCAGGATGCGGTGGATCTCGGCCAGGGCGGCGGCATCGTCGACATGTTCCAGCACATGATTGGCGATGACGATGTCATAGCAGCCATCGGGCAGGGCGAGATCGGTGAGGTCGAGCTGCAGATCAAAGCCCGGGGCGATGTCGGCGGTGCGGTAGACCGCAGCACGCGGGCGCAGGAGGGCGGCCAGCGCCGGTTCGGCGGCGAAATGGAGGATCCGCGCGCTGGGCGCGATGGGGTCTGTGCGGTCGAGCCAGAGCTTGAAGAGCCGGTGGCGCGGGCGGCTGTCGCAGGCCGGGCACCAGAGCCCGGGCGTCTCGCGCACCGGGGCAAACCGCCCGGCATAGCCGCAAAGCGGGCAGTCATAGCTGGGGCCCTGGTCGACCAGATCGAGCCAGGCGCGCAGGCCGCGCATCGCGCGCAGATGGCGCTTGCGCTCGACGGCCTCGGGCGGGCGCTGGGGGGCAAAACCGAAGACGGCCATTGGCGGCGACGGTCAGCGCAAGATGCGGGCGGGGTGCAGAGTGCCGCCCGCTTCAAGGTCGCAGCCGGGCCCCAGACCCGTGCCGGGTGCGCCTGCGCCAGGCATCCTGGGATCGGCCGCCGAACCGGCATGCATGGACGCTCCCATGCATGGCTGCGGAGCGGTGGCGGCCCTGCGGATCATGGTTTGAACATCCTTCTCAGTCCGAAGCCCGCAAAGGCACATCCGACGCCGAGCCCCATATGGCTCCACAAAACGCCCTGCGTGTCGCTGGGAGAAAGAGACAGGGCGGTGGCCAAGGTTCCAGTGGATGCGCCAGGGGCCAGCGTTGCCCCGAACCCGACCGCGAACCCGGCCACCAGCGCCTGCCAAGCCTGGCGGCAGATGGCGCCGACCGTCACGGCGATTGCGATCAGCGCGGCGAGACCCAAGTCAATAGACCCGGGCTTTGGGCGCGATCTTCTTCAGCTCGATGCCGCCCTCATCGGTGCCGGTCAGGGGGTCGGTGATCACCCGGCGGTAGCTGAGCTCCACCCCGCCGGTTTCCGACAGCCTGGCGATGGAATGCACCCGCCAGGCGGCATCGTCGCGCTCGGAAAAATCCTCGCGCGCATGGGCGCCGCGGCTTTCATGCCGTGCCTCGGCCGAATAGACGGTGGTGATGGAGTTTGCCATCAGATTGTCGAGCTCGAGCGTCTCCATCAGATCGGAGTTCCAGATCAGCGAGCGGTCGGTGACCTTGATGTCGGCCATGTTCTGCCAGAGCGCCGAGACCCGGTTACAGCCCGATTTGAGCGTCTCGGCGGTGCGGAAGACGGCCGCATCCTCCTGCATGGCCTTTTGCATGTCGAGCCGCAGGGTCGCGGTCGGGGTCGAACCCTCGGCATGGCGGACCCGGTCGAACCGGTCGATGGCATAATCGACCGAGGCCTGGTTGAGCGGGCGGTTGGCGCTTTCGCGGTCGACGATCTCGCCGGCCTTGATCGCCGCGGCGCGGCCGAAGACCACCAGATCGATGAGCGAGTTCGAGCCCAGCCGGTTCGCGCCATGCACCGAGGCGCAGCCCGCCTCGCCCACCGCCATCAGCCCCGGCACGATGCGGTCGGGGTCTTCATCGGTGGGGTCGAGCACCTCGCCCCAGTAATTGGTGGGGATGCCGCCCATATTGTAATGCACGGTGGGCAGAACCGGGATCGGGGCCTTGGTGACATCGACCCCGGCAAAGATGCGCGCGCTTTCCGAGATGCCGGGCAGGCGTTCGGCCAGCACCTCGGGCGGCAGATGGTTGAGATGCAGGTGGATGTGGTCGCCATCCTTGCCCACGCCGCGGCCCTCGCGGATTTCCATGGTCATGCAGCGCGAGACCACGTCGCGCGAGGCGAGGTCCTTATAAGTGGGGGCATAGCGCTCCATAAAGCGCTCGCCCTCGGAATTGGTCAGATACCCGCCCTCGCCGCGCGCGCCTTCGGTGATCAGGCAGCCCGCGCCATAGATGCCGGTGGGGTGGAACTGCACAAACTCCATATCCTGGAGCGGCAGGCCCTGGCGCGCGACCATGCCGCCGCCATCGCCGGTGCAGGTATGGGCCGAGGTGGCCGAGAAATAGGAGCGCCCATAGCCTCCCGTGGCCAGCACCACGGTTTTGGCATTGAAGCGGTGGATGGTGCCATCGTCGAGCTTCCAGGCCACGACGCCCTGGCAGGCGCCATCCTCGGTCATGATCAGATCGGTGGCGAAATACTCGATGAAGAACTCGGCATTGTTCTTCAGGCTTTGGCCATAGAGCGTGTGCAGGATCGCATGGCCGGTGCGGTCGGCCGCGGCACAGGTGCGCTGCACCGGCGGGCCCTCGCCAAACTCGGTCGTGTGGCCGCCAAAGGGGCGCTGGTAGATCTTTCCATCGTCGCGGCGGCTGAAGGGCACGCCGTAATGCTCCAGCTCATAAACCGCCTTGGGCGCCTCGCGGGCCAGATACTCCATGGCATCGGTGTCGCCCAGCCAGTCCGACCCCTTGACGGTGTCGTACATATGCCATTGCCAATGGTCGGGGCCCATATTCCCAAGGCTGGCCGCGATGCCGCCCTGGGCGGCCACGGTGTGCGAGCGGGTGGGAAAGACCTTTGACACGCAGGCGGTGCGCAGCCCTTGTTCCGCCATGCCGAGCGTTGCGCGCAGGCCGGAGCCGCCAGCCCCGACGACGACAACGTCATAGGTGTGGTCGATGAACTCGTAGGACGCCATTGGATCCTCTCTCTTGTCTCGCGATCCGGGTTAGAGCGCCAGCCGCGCTATGGCAAAGAGGCCCGTTGCCGCGCCCGCATAGCTCAGGCAGATCATGCCGATCAGGGTGAATTTGCGCGCCTGGCCGTGCACGTAATCCTCGATCAGCACCTGCACGCCGTTCTTGAAATGCATGAAGCCCACGATGATGGTCAGCGCCGCGACGATGGCCGGGAAGGGCCGCGCGAAATGGGCCACCACATCGGCATGCGGCTCGCCCAGCATCGGGCCGAAGGTAAAGAGGAAGATCGGGCAGAGGATGGCCAGCCCGATCGAGGAGACCTGCATGGACCAGAAATGCTCGGTCCCGGTTTTGGCCGAGCCCAGCCCCAGGGCGCGCTTGCGGTCAGTGATGAATGCCATGTTCGCCTCCCTCAGATCAGGATCAGGGTGAGCGCGGTCAGCACGACCGAGCCGATCATGGCGCCCTTGCCCATCAGCTCGGCCGTGGCCAGGTCGAGCCCGCGGCCGCTGTCCCAGTAAAGATGCCGCAGCCCGGCCAGGAAATGGTACCAAAAGCCCAGCACCGAGAGCGAGAGCACGATATCGCCCAGCACGCTGGTCAGCACCGCGTCGGCAATGGCGAAATATTCCGGGCCCGTCGCCGCGGCCAGCAGCCACCAGACGATGAGCAGTGCCGCGACCAGCAGCGCATTTCCGGTGATCCGGGTGAGGATCGAGGAGATCGAGGTGATCTGCGGGCGATAGATCGTCAGATGTGGGGAGAGCGGGCGGTTGCCCCGGTTGACATCTGCCATGACGGTCCCTTTTGCGATCCAGCGGCACTGCCCAATGACACTGCCCAGTGAAAATGCCCAACGAGACGGGCCGACCAGATGGGCCCACCAGACTGGCCCACCAACACAGCCCAGCAACACGGGCCCACGAAAACGCGCAGCGCGGCCAGTTCTGCCGCGGGCAGGTTGACGCAAAGCTAAGCCAAGCTCTTTCGCATCGACAGAAGTTTTTTGTGCGTTTCCGCAGAGTGCGGCCGGGTCTGCGTTTCCGTGATCACCGGTGCCGATTTTGTGATCACGCTGGCCCGGCGGCGGCGATTTTCGTGATCACATCGGCGCCGCCGGGCCCCAATCACGCGGTCAGCCGCGGCGTGGCATCAGCGCCCAATAGTCGAGGTCGAGCAGCACCTCGGGCAAATGCTTGCCGGCCGCATCGCGCAGCGCAAAGGGCGCGCCGCCCTTGGTGGCGACCAGCCGCAGCCGCAGCGCGCCGATCGAGGGCGTGGGCGTGGGCGCGGTCTCCAGCACCTCCGACCAGGCCCGCACCGTGTCGCCGGCAAAGCAGGGATTGGCATGGCTGCCGGCATTGATCGCGACAATCGGCTGAGCATTGGCAAGCCCATTGAAGGAGAGCGCCCGGGCCAGCGAGATGATGTGTCCGCCATAGATCAGCCGGCGGCCATCCTCGCGCAGCCCGGCATCGTAATGGACCTTGGCGGTGTTCTGCCAGAGCCGGGTCGCCATCATGTGCTCGGCTTCCTCGATCGTCACACCATCGACATGGTCGATCCGCTCGCCGGGGGCGTAATCCTCCCACAGATGCGGGGCGCCGGCGGCGGCCGTGTCATAGCGGCTGAAATCGAGCCCCTGGGGGATCACCAGATCGGCCGGCGCGACGGACGGGGCCAGC